>NZ_JBFBJT010000001.1:0-96240 GCF_040686175.1 Streptomyces sp. NPDC086077
AGTCCGCGATCGGCAGATAAACCCGGTTGCCGGCGGCGGCGAACTCCTTCGACTTCTCCGCCCGGGAAACGGGTGCCGGCGCCTCCGTTTGTGCACCCTCAACTGGGGCTGGTTTCCGTGGCAGGGTGGAGCGGGCAAGGCACAGGGGGCCAACAGAAGAGGGGGAACCGTGATCGTCTGGATCAACGGCGCGTTCGGTGCGGGGAAGACCACCACCGCACGGGAACTGATCGACCTGATCCCGAACAGCACGCTCTTCGACCCCGAGGTCATCGGCGGCACGCTCACGCACCTGCTGCCGGCCAAACGCCTCGCCGAGGTCGGTGACTTCCAGGATCTGCCGATCTGGCGGCGCCTCGTCATCGACACGGCGGCCGCGATGCTCGCCGAACTCGGCGGCACGCTCGTCGTGCCCATGACCCTGCTGCGGCAGGAGTACCGCGACGAGATCTTCGGCGGCCTCGCCGCCCGCCGGATCACGGTCCGGCATGTACTGCTCTCCCCGGCCGAAACGATCCTGCGCGAGCGAATAGCCGCCCGCGAGATACCGCAGGAGCTGACCGACGGCGAGATACGGGTCCGGCAGTGGTCGTACGCACACATAGAGCCCTACAAGGCCGCGCTCGCCTCCTGGCTCACCACCGACGCCCATCCCGTCGACAACGGCGCCCTCACCCCGTTCGAGACCGCGGCCCGGATCGCCGAGGCCGTCGGCTCGGGTGCCGTGCCCGTGTGCGACATCGTGCAGACGCCCGAACCCACCGCCGAGACCCTCGCCGCCGGCGTCCTGCTCTTCGACGAGCAGGACCGCGTGCTGCTCGTCGACCCGACCTACAAGGCCGGCTGGGAATTTCCCGGCGGCGTCGTCGAACCCGGTGAGGCGCCCGCCCGCGCCGGCATCCGCGAGGTCGCCGAGGAGACCGGGCTCCACCTGGACGACGTACTGCGCCTGCTCGTCGTCGACTGGGAGCCGCCCGCCCCTCCCGGGTACGGCGGTCTGCGCCTCCTCTTCGACGGCGGGAGCCTCGACTCCGCGGCGGCACGGGAATTGCTGCTGCCCGGCCCCGAACTGCGTGGGTGGCGTTTCGCCACCGAGGAGGAGGCCGCGGGCCTGCTGCCACCCGTCCGCTACGAGCGGCTCCGGTGGGCCCTGCGGGCTCGGGAGCGCGGGAAGGCGCTGTATCTGGAGGCGGGGGTTCCGGTCGGGGGGTGAGCCGTGCCGGGACACCTCGGCGGGGTGGCCCGGACCCGGAGGCGGGCAATTCGGTCGGGGCGCCCGTGGCAGGGCGCGGGAAACCAGGTGTCGGGCGGGGCTCCGTAGCCGGAGGAGGGCGTCGGGTGTGCGGCCGGCCGGATCCGGGCGGGGGCGTTCCGGTCGCGGGTAGGCCCGTAGCCGGGCGCGGGGCTGGGTCGCCCGGGGCGTGAGGCTACGGGCCAGGTGCTCAGCTCGCCGCGTAGTTGCGCAGGAACTCCGCCTCCGCGACCGACAGCCGCTCCAGCTCCTCGGGCGAGACGCTCTCGTTCACGGCGTGGATCTGGGCCTCCGGCTCGCTCAGGCCGATGAGCAGGATCTCCGCGCGCGGGTAGAGAGCGGCGAGGGTGTTGCACAGCGGAATCGAGCCGCCCTGGCCGGCGTACTGCATCTCCTGACCCGGGTACGCCACCGCCATCGCGTCGGCCATCGCCTGGTACGCCGGGCTGGACGTGTCCGCCCGGAACGCCTGCCCCTGGCCGATCTGCTCGGTGCTCACCCGCGCACCCCACGGCGTGTGTGCCTCGATGTGCGCCTGGAGCAGCTTGGTCGCCTCCACCGCGTCCACGCCCGGCGGCACCCGCAGGCTGACCAGCGCGCGGGCGCTCGCCTGCACGGACGGGGTGGCGCCGACGACCGGCGGGCAGTCGATGCCGAGCACGGTCACCGCCGGACGCGCCCAGATCCGGTCGGCGACCGTGCCGGACCCGATCAGCCCGACGCCGTCCAGCACCTTGGCGTCCTTGCGGAACTGCTCCTCCTCGTACTGCAGCCCCTCCCACCGCGCCTCGGAGGTCAGCCCGTCGACCGTGGTCGACCCGTCCTGCGCGCGCAGCGAGTCCAGTACGCGGATCAGCGCCGCCAGCGCGTCGGGCGCGGCACCACCGAACTGACCCGAGTGCAGGTTGCCCTCCAGCGAATCGACCCGCACCCGCAGGAGGGTCATGCCACGCAGGGTCGAGGTCACCGTCGGCAGTCCGACGCGGAAGTTGCCCGCGTCGCCGATCACGATCGTGTCGGCCTCCAGCAGCTCCGGGTGCTCCTCGGCGTACCGCTCCAGGCCACCCGTGCCCATCTCCTCCGAGCCCTCGGCTATCACCTTGACGTGCACCGGCACGCCGCCGTTGGCCTTCAGGGCGCGCAGTGCCAGCAGGTGCATGATCACGCCGCCCTTGCAGTCGGCGGCACCCCGGCCGTACCAGCGGCCGTCGCGCTCGGTCAGCTCGAAGGGCGGGGTCGTCCAGCCGGCCTCGTCCAGCGGCGGCTGCACGTCGTAGTGGGCGTACAGCAGCACGGTCTTCGCGCCCTCCGGTCCCCGCAGGTAGCCGTACACCGACTGCGTACCGTCCGGGGTGTCGAGCAGCGCCACATCCTCGAAGCCCTCGCCGCGCAGGGCGTCCGCGACCCAGCACGCCGCGCCCTCGCTCTCACTGCGCGGGAACTGGTCGAAGTCGGCCACCGACTTGAAGGCCACCAGTTCGGCGAGCTCCTCCTTCGCCCTCGGCATCAGCGAGGCGACGGTCTCGGCAACCGGATTCGACGTCATGGGCACGCTCCTCGTAGGTGCGACGTTGTACTTCTGTGTACGGGTTCTGTACGGGTCTGTCTGTACCGGACCTGTACGGTCCGGGTGGTCGGCGGCTGCCGCAGGTGCTGCACCGACCGCGTGAGTGTAGGCGCGCCCTGGTGTGCGGGGCGCATACGGTGCCGATCCTCCCACAGCGGCCTGCGGCGATCACCGCCGTAGGATGCGGGGGACAGATCGGCAGGCGGCGGATCGGGAGCAGTAGACCATCGTGAGCAGCGAGAACTCTTCGGCGGACGACGGGCAGCAGGTGTGGGACGTCGTCGTGGTGGGCGCGGGACCCGCGGGGGCCTCGGCGGCCTACGCGGCGGCGGTCGCGGGACGACGTGTACTGCTGCTGGAGAAGGCCGAACTGCCCCGTTACAAGACGTGCGGCGGCGGGATCATCGGCCCCTCGCGCGACGCCCTGCCACCCGGGTTCGAACTGCCTTTCAAGGACCGGGTGCACGCGGTCACCTTTTCCAACAACGGCCGCTTCAGCCGTACGCGGCGCTCCAAGCAGATGCTGTTCGGCCTGATCAACCGGCCCGAGTTCGACCAGCAGCTCGTCGAGCACGCCCAGAAGGCGGGCGCCGAGCTGCGTACCGGCGTCACGGTGTCGCGGGTCGAGCAGCACGGGTCGGCAGTGCCGGACCGGCGCACCGTCGCCGTCGTGCTCCAGGGCGGTGAGACGCTGCTGGCGCGGGCCGTGGTCGGTGCGGACGGCAGCGCCAGCAGGATAGGCGCGCACGTCGGGGTAAAGCTCGGCCAGGTGGATCTCGGCCTGGAGCTGGAGATCCCGGTGCCGGACACCGTCGCGGAGGACTGGAAGGGCCGGGTCCTCATCGACTGGGGGCCGATCCCGGGCAGTTACGGGTGGGTCTTCCCCAAGGGCGACACGCTCACGGTCGGCGTGATCTCGGCGCGCGGGGAAGGCGCCGCGACCAAGCGGTACTTGGAGGACTTCGTCGGACGGCTGGGACTCGCCGGCTTCGAGCCGAGCATCTCCTCCGGGCACCTGACCCGCTGCCGCGCCGACGACTCACCGCTGTCGCGCGGGCGCGTGCTGGTGTGCGGTGACGCGGCCGGGCTGCTGGAGCCGTGGACGCGGGAGGGCATCTCGTTCGCCCTGCGGTCGGGGCGGCTCGCGGGGGAGTGGGCGGTACGGATTGCGGAGGCGCACGACGCGGTGGACACGCGTCGGCAGGCCCTCAACTACGCCTTCGCCGTCAAGGCCGGGCTGGGCGTGGAGATGGCGGTCGGCAAGCGGATGCTGACGGCGTTCGAACGGCGGCCCGGGATCTTCCACGCGGCGCTCACCGGGTTCCGGCCGGCGTGGAAGGCGTTCCGGGACATCACGCGGGGCGCCACGTCGCTGGGCGAACTCGTCCGCACCCATCCGATGGCCCAGCGCGCCCTGACCGCGCTGGACCGCAGGGGTGGGGGTGGGACGGCTGGGGAGGCCGGTGCGGCGGGGGCCGGAGCGGCTGCGGGGGGTGCGGCTGCCGGCGGTACCGCTGAGGGGGGTGCCGGTGAGCGCGGCGAGGCCGGCTCCTGAGTTGCGGCTGTTCCGGCTGAGTTCCGGCTGAGTTCCGGTTGAGGTCTGCCTGGCGCCGGCCTGAGGCCGGCCTCTGCGGCGCCAGGCAGACCAGGGGTCTGTCGCGGTCGGCGGCGTCAGTCTTTGAGGCCCGTCTGCGGTCCGTGGCGCTCGGCGAGCTCAGCTTCTGAGGTTCGTGGGGCTTGTCGCGTTCGTGTAGGTGATCGCGAAGACAGGGTGGTCGGGGGCGATACGGCGCAGCTCCTCGTCGGAGGAGCTGGGGCCGACGCCGTTGAAGAAGACGCCCACTTCGGCTTTCCAGCGCTTGAGGTAGGCACGCAGGAGCGCGGGCTTGTCGTCGTCGCCGACCTCGGTCGCGGCGAAGGTGTCCACGTTCTTGCCGAGCCACAGCTCCCCGCCGCCCGCGACACGCATGTTGTGCGTCCACTGGACGTGGCCACGGGGCGCGACGAGGTACTGCCGGCCGTCGACCGTCAGCAGATTGACGGGGGTGGTGCGCAAGGCGCCGCTCTTGCGGCCGCGGACGGCGAGGACGCGGGAGCCCCAGATGCTGATGCCGCGGCGGGTCAGCCAGGCGACCGCCCGGTTGAAGACGTTGACGGTGAACCAGCCGGGCTTCTGGACATGCGTGGACATGAGGGGCTCCTGGTGGGAAGGGAGAGCGGTGCTCTCGCTCTCGCTTGGGCTAGTTTGCGGGCGAGCGGCGCTCTAAAGCAAGAGCAGTGCTCTGCTTTGTGTGCGGCGCTCTTGGATTGAGGTGATGGACGGGCGGCGGGGCCGGGGGTGAGGTGGAGAGGAGTGGCGTGTGAGTCCCCCGTGAGTCCCGCGTTAGTGGGTTCCGCGCTCCGGGGGCTCTGAGAGCACTGCTCCAATTTATGCGCGCCGATCCACCCCGAGAGCATCGCTCACTATCGTGTGCAGTGCTCCAAAACATGGAAAACTCTTCCCATGACCACCAGCAGCACCCCACTCGGCGCCCGGGCCCGCGCCAGGATCGAAGTCACCGAAGCCATCAAGGACGAGGCTCGCAGACAGCTCGCGGCCGAGGGCGCGGCCAAGCTCTCCCTGCGCGCCGTGGCCCGCGAACTCGGCATGGTCTCCTCGGCCGTCTACCGATACTTCCCCAGCCGCGACGACCTCCTCACCGCGCTCATCATCGACGCCTACGACTCCCTGGGCGCCGCCGCCGAGGCCGCGCACGGCGAGGTGGCGGACGCCGGCCCGGTGGAGCGTTGGATGCGGGTGTGCGAGGCCGTGCGTGGTTGGGCGTTGACGCATCCGCACGAGTACGCGTTGATCTACGGCTCCCCGGTCCCCGGTTACACCGCGCCCCAGACCACCGTCCCGTCCGCCGCGCGGGTCGGGTACCTGCTCCTCGGCATCGCCCGGGACGCGCACGGAGGGCTGGGTGTGGCGAAGCCACGGCTGGCGAAGGAACTGCGGCCGGAGGCGGTACGGATGGCCGCCGATCTCGCACCCGATCTGCCGCCCGAGGTGGTGGTGACGCTGGTGGCGGCGTGGGCGCAGTTGTACGGGCTGGTGGGTTTCGAGGTGTTCGGGCAGTTCACCAGGGTCGTGGAGGACCGCGAACCCTTCTTCCGCCAAGCGGTCGGCCAACTCGCCCGGACCGTGGGCCTCGTGTACCCGCAGGAGGGCGCTGCGGCGCAGTCCCGCCCGGGCGCCGGAGGCGGCGGCAAGGGCAGCAGGCCGGGGTCCTGAAGCGGCGGCGCAGGCCGGCAACCCGCCGAGTCCGCCATGCCCCGGTCCCGTACCCATCGCGTTGGTCGGCGCACCTGCGGCGGAGGGGCTGGCCAGAACCAATTCGACGGCACGGAGCGCTGGCCTATGCGCAACGCTGAGGCGCGGGTAACGCTGGGAGTGACTGCCGCATGGGAGCGACTTGACAGACGCTCGTCATGGGCGAGCGGCCGACTCGGACCTAGCGTGCCCGACGGGTCGGCACAGTCCCTGCGACTCTCCCGGCTGCGCTCGCGCGGGTGCGCCCCACGGCGCGTGGCTGCGGGGCGCCTTTGGGGTTCAGTCGACCTGCTCCCCGTCGTGCGTACCGCCCTTGCAGCGGTTGTCCGCCAGATCGGGCGTTCCGCCGCCCTGCCTGC
This sequence comes from Streptomyces sp. NPDC086077, assembly GCF_040686175.1. Taxonomy (NCBI): domain Bacteria; kingdom Bacillati; phylum Actinomycetota; class Actinomycetes; order Kitasatosporales; family Streptomycetaceae; genus Streptomyces; species Streptomyces sp. NPDC086077. The sequence continues at coordinate 6,492 of NZ_JBFBJT010000001.1, forward strand.
ACTCAGAAGGGGTGACGTCGGATGGGGCACCCTGTGCGGTGGCGGCGCCCGTGAGGCCGAGTCCGGCGAGGGCTGCCGTGGCGATGACGGCGGCGAGGGTTCGTCGAATGCGCATTTGGTTCGCCTTTCACGGATTGCCTCGGTTGGGGCACTAACCAGCTTTATGTTCACCCAAGTGGGTGGCACGTCTTATTGGGCCATTCGGGTGACGGTGCTGTCGGGTGGGGGTCGGTGACGCGACCCGCGGACAGGCCCTGGAACGAAGAGACCACCCCGGCCGGACGGTTGGTCTTTCGTTGCGGCCGAGGGGGCAGCGTCCGCAACCGGCCCATGCTAAGAGTCGTGTTGACCTGCAGAAACGCGCCCTTGGACGGTGTCCTACGTGGTGAGGCGTTGTCGGTCTCGTCATGGGGCGGGGTACATGGAGTTGGACTGTTCCGGGCGGATTGTAGGAGATTGCGAAGCCATTGATCCCCGCCGTCGAAGGTGCGGCCTCAGGGTGAAGTGACGCGGGACATTTCTGATGAGACCCTGTTCGCGGCCATCGTCGCGGTTACTCAGCGCGGCCCCCGGGTGCCCAGGACGGGCGGGGGAGAGGATGCGACGCTGGAGTGAGGGGCCCGTGAGTGAAGGTCCGAGTGCGCCTCATCAGGTCCCCAGCCCTCTCCTTCGGCCTGGCGACCATGTCCCGGTGCGACTCAATGGATGCGACGCAGAATCGTGCGGTCAGTCTGTGAGCGCGCCGGCCGGCGGCACCACTCACCGATCGTCGCCAGGCGGCCTACCGCGAGGATCCGGCCCGCCGGGACCAGGACCGCGCGACCAACCCGGAAGGCAGGTGCGTCCCATGCGCACGTCGACCCGTATCGCCGGTGCCCTCACCGGCCTGACCCTCACCCTCGGCGGTGCGGTCCTCGCAGCTCCCGCGGTCCGGGCCGACATCCCCGCCTGTACAAGGATGGCCGAACTGGCCGGTGCCACCGCTTCCGACGCCGTCACAGCGGCTTGCAGCCGTGGCGTGGTTGGAGACCTGCAGGCTTGTGTGACCGGGCTGACCGGGGCCGGAGTTGCGGGCGGCGCCGCGACCGGTGCCTGCCGGGCGGCGGCCCACGAACCGCGTTAGAGGACCGCACGCGGCAGCCGCCCCCCGGTACCGGTTGGAGGCAGGTGCGGCCCGTCTCCTCCTCAACCCCCAACCTGCCCGGACACAACGCGGCCCCGGTTGGCTGTCTCGACCGCCAAGCACATCGACGTCCCTACGCTCCTACCGAGGCGCACGCGATGTACCGATGCGGCCGGTCGAGGTCGGTGACGTCGGGCCTCTCCGGGGCCGGGCAGTCACCGCCCGGGCGCGGCGCCCAGCCTCGCCTCGCGGGCCTCATGCCGAGCGCCCATGCTGAGTAAGAGGGCGCCGTCTTCTTGAGACTTGTCCTTCCCGAAGGCCGAACGAAGGCGCCTGAGAGGAGGAGGAAGTCATGCGCATGCGAAGAATCCTGGGTCTCGCCCTGGCCGCGGCAACCCTTGCCGGGGTGAGCGCCTTCGGCGCTGTCAGCGCCGGGGCCGTCTCGCCTCCGAACATCTCCAGAGACGACTGCATGGCCGCCGGCGGCCAGATCGTTTCACGCCCCTACGCCGGCGACGCCTGCGCGCTGCCTGACGGGACCACGCCGGCGATCACTTGACCGTTCGGCGCACGGCTGGGCAATCAGTCCGGCCGAGCAGCGGTTTTCAACGACAAGCACTCGAAACAAATGGGTGCCGCCTGACCAGAACTCAATGCTCGCCTTCAACCCGCTGGCCGACCGGCGTGGTCTCCACCGCGAAGCCGTGGCCGGCGTCATCGAGCAGTTCCAGATGCCAGGCAGCTCGTGCCTGTCGGCTCGCGAGCGGCGGCGATGTCAGACAACGAGCCTTGGTGGTCACTCCGTTCGTCAACACTCACTCGGTTTGCCTGTTCCAGCTGACGTAGCCGGTGGGCTGCTGCTTTGCGGACGCGGCGGGTTCGTCCGTGCTCGGCGAGCAGTCGGAGGGCGTCGGGGGTGGTCACGAGCTGTGTGGTCGCGGCCGTGCGCTGGAACCAGTCGGTCGCTCCGGTGACCGCCTGCGCGGTCCACGGTTCGCCCAGGACGATCGATCTGGCAGGGACGAGGCCGACGAGGTCGTGGAACGCCAGCAGCGAGGATGGTGGATGGGAACCGTTGCAAAAGCCCTGCTGTGCGCGACCGTGGACGTATCGAGCTCATGGCCAGGCTCTGTGAGAGGTGCTGGAACATCCTCGCCGATCAGATGGCCGCAGTCGATGGGGCTACAGCCGCCCCTCGACCGCGTGCGCGACCTCAACCCGCAGGTGAAGTCGCTGCTGGGTCAGCCTGGCCTTGGCGGAATTCCCCGCCAAGTGTGAGCACGTGACGCCGGCGCACCGCATGATGTGCGTCTTCGAAGGTGACGAGCCATAGGGGCCCGACCCCCGACCCTCTGCCCGAGGCACCTCCGACTTCGCTGCGTGGATGTACTTCCGCGGGAGTACCCGTGATCACGCCGCACGGCTGACGCCGTCCGCCGCGGGCGCGGTCTAGCGTGGCGGGCATGGAAGAGCAGTGGGGACCTCGCGGCAGGTGGTGGCGCCATGGGCCGCCCTGGCGCGGCCGCTGGAGCGACGAGCGGCGGGCCCGCTGGGACGACGAGCACCCGGGTCCCTGGGACGGGGAGTCACGGGATCGCCGGGACGCCGAGCTGCGGGATCGCTGGGGCGACGACCGGCAGCGAGGTCAGCGGGGAAGCGAACGGCAGCGAGGTCCTAGGGGAAGCGACCCGTCGCGTGGGCACGGGGGCGCTGACCAGTCGCGAGGGCGTTGGGGTGGTGGGTCGGGTGGGCGGTGGCCGTGGGGTTCCACCGTGCTGCTCACCGTCTTCGTGCTCGTCGGTTCCCAATTCGCCGCGCAAGCGCAGGAGGGGCAGCGGGCGGCCCTCGACCCCTTCGCGCGCGTGCTGCTCGCGGTGGCGGCGGGGTTGCTGCTGTGGCGGCAGCGGTTCCCGGTGGTCGTGGTGTTCGGGAACGCCGTGGCCGTCGCGGTGTATCTGGGCGCCGGGTATCCGTACGGGCCTGTGCTGTTCACGGTTGCCGTGGCCTGCTTCAGCGCGATCGTCGCGGGGCACCGCAAGGCGGCCTGGGCGGCGCTGGGGATGCTGTGGGCGGCGCATGTGCTCGTCGCGCACTGGCTGTACCGGTGGCTGCCGCCCTCCGGGGACGCGCCGGTCGCGTGGACCCAGGAAATCGTGATCGCCACCTGGGTGGTGGCGGTCGTGGCGTTGTCGGAGCTGGTACGCACCCGGCGTGAGCAGTGGGCGCGGGAGCGGGCCGAGCGGGCGCAGGCGGCGCGGCGGCGGGCGGACGAGGAGCGGTTGCGGATCGCCCGCGAACTGCACGACGTCCTCGCGCACAGCATCTCCGTGATCAACGTGCAGGCGGGCGTCGGTCTCGCGCTCCTCGACAGCGATCCGGAGCAGGCGCGCACCGCGCTCACCACCATCAAGGACGCCAGCAAGGAGGCGCTCGGCGAGGTCCGCCAGGTGCTCGACACCCTGCGCACGCCGGGGGACGCGCCGCGCGCCCCCGCGCCCGGCCTGGACCGGCTGCCCGAGCTGGTCGAACAGGCGGCGAGCGCCGGACTGACGGTGACGGTCGACGGTGAGGCGCCCCGCTTGCCGCCCGGCACGGACCTCGCCGCGTTCCGGATCGTCCAGGAGGCCCTCACCAACGTCGTACGGCACTCCGGGTCCCGGCACGCGCGCGTGCAGCTGGATCACAGCGGTGGCGCGCTGCGCCTGCGTATCGACGACGACGGGCCCGCGACAGAGGCCGACGCGGGGGGCAGTGGGAACGGACTGGCCGGCATGCGGGAACGGGCCGCCGCGCTCGGTGGCACGATCGAGGCGGGACCCCGGACCGACGGCGGCTTCCGCGTCCTCGCGACACTGCCGCTCACGAGGAAGGACGACGACCGGTGATCCGTGTGACGCTCGCCGACGACCAGGCACTGGTCCGGGCCGGCTTCAAGGCGCTGCTGGACGCGCAGCCGGACATCCAGGTCGCCGGCGAGGCCTGCGACGGCGAGGAGGCGCTGCGCGCCGTGCGCGAACTGCGGCCCGACGTGGTTCTGATGGACATCCGCATGCCCGTCCTCGACGGGCTCGCCGCGACCCGCCGTATCACCGAGGACGCGGCCCTGAGGGACGTGAAGGTGGTCATGCTGACCACGTTCGAGCTGGACGAGTACGTCTTCGAGGCGATCCGCTCCGGCGCCTCCGGCTTCCTGGTCAAGGACACCGAACCGGACGAACTCCTGCGCGCGGTACGGGCGGTGGTGGCGGGCGACGCGCTGCTCTCACCCGGTGTGACACGGCGGCTGATCGCGGAGTTCGCGGCCCGTTCCAAGGAGCCCGCGGCCGCCGGCGCCCTCGCCGGCCTCACCGAGCGGGAACGGGAGGTGATGGCGCTGGTCGGCATCGGCCTGTCCAACGAGGAGATCGCCCGCCGTCTGGTCGTCAGCCCACTGACCGCGAAGACGCACGTCAGCCGCACGATGGTGAAGCTGGGCGCACGGGACCGGGCCCAACTGGTCGTGCTGGCCTACGAGTCGGGGCTGGTGCGGCCTGGCTGGCTCGGCTGACCCGCCTGCCGGAAGCGGACGAGGACGGCGACCACCCGTACGACGAACAGCGCCGATCCGAGGACCGGTCCCGTCCGGACCAGTGCAGACTCCACCACGCGCGGCAGATCGAAGAGCCACGCCGGACCGGCGACCGCCCCGAGGACCACCACCGCCGCGAACGCCGCGCTGCACAGCGCGTATCCGATCTCGACGGTGATCGCGTCGCGCTCGGCCGGCGTCCGCCGTCCCCCGTAGCTCTCCATGACCGCATCAAACATGCGTGCGCCCGGCGGAGCAAGCAGGCCCCGCCGGGCGCACTCCGGAGACGTCCCCCTGATCGCGGACCGGCATCGGCTCCGCGCGAGTCGCGAAGCAGTCCCGGCGCCACCAGTCGTGACCAGGGCCCGGCGCCATCATTCGGGGCGCGGTGCCACAAGCCGCGAGTCCGGCCCGGCCACGGCACTCGGGAGCCGGGACCGGCTCCGCCAGGCCGGGGCCGGTCCCGGCCGCGCCACCCGCGAACCGAGCCCCGCTCCACTAGTCGCGGACCGGTACCCGACCCGCGTCCGTCTCCTTCCACCATGGAGCGGGCGCCGGACTGGGCGACCACCACCGTCTGCTGTGCCCGCTCCGTGCGACGCGGCCCCGACACTGCGATCGGCAGTCCGGCGACGGCGATGCCCGTCACCGCGATCAGACCGGTCCGGTAGCTGTCCTGGACGGCCTGCGGTCTGGGGTCCGCCGGGGCGCCCGCGGTCACCACCGCCGTGACCACGGCCGGGAAGATCGCGCCGCCGACCCGCACGGACGTGTTGAGCAGTGCAGAGCACGAGAAGGGTGCCCCACAGCCGCGGGGCCACCGTATGCGAATGCCCGAATGTATGTGCATTTAATGCCGGTGCAATGAATTTGCTTCTCTGCTACGGTGCGGTCATGGCGGCGAAGAAGGCCGAGCAGGCGCTTGAGGAGCAGTGGCGGGACATCCTGGGGCTGCACGCGCGCACGCAGTGTGAGATAGACCGTGCACTGCATCAACACGGCCTGTGCGCCAGCGACTTCGAGGTGCTCGACGTGCTCGCCGCCGGCTCCACGGCCGGCACCGGCTCCTGTGCCCTGCGGGTCCAGGAGATCTCCGAGCGGGTCCACCTCAGCCAGAGCGCGCTGTCCCGGCTGATCGCCCGGCTGGAGAAGGACGGGCTCCTGGAGCGCGCGATGTGCCCCGAGGACCGGCGCGGCGTCCGCGTGGCGCTCACTGTGAAGGGGCGCGAGCTGCACGGCGAGGTGCTGCCGGTGCAGCGGGCGGTGCTGACCCGGATGCTGACGGACTGACCCCCGGCCGGATGGGGCGTCAGCTCCACACGATCCCGGACTTCTCCCGCCACAGATCCGCCGGCGCGGTGTCCCCGTCGATCCTGGGGAACGGCAGCCGGTTCCAGAGCGACAGATAGAGCTGTACGGCCGGCCCGCCGATCTCGCAGTCGGCGGCACCGGCGTCGCCCCGCTCGGTCACCGGCGGTTCCGCGGACAGCCGTACGGTCCACACCGCGTCGTCCCTGTCGGTCGCCCGCACCCGCAGCACCCGTGGCTTCTCGGTGCGCACGGCACTCTTGCGGCGCGCATGGAAGCCGCGCAGCAGCTCGTCGATGCCGTCCACCGCGAACTCGGGGGCGATCTCCGCGCCCGTACCGCCGCGTGCCGCCTCCGCGTCGACGCGGAGCACGGTCGTCTCGTGCGCCTGCCGCCGTGCCCAGCACGCCAGCGGGGACGGCGCGGGCAGCACCTGCCAGCACCGCACGTCGGCAGGGGCGGCGGCGAGCGTGTCGACGAGCCGGCGGTGCCCTTCCTCGTACCAGTTCAGCAGGTCCTCGCCGTCCAGGCCGGGCAGTTCACCGCCAGGCTGGTAGGAGGTCCGCGCCTCGGCGACGAAGGCGCACGCCCAGCGATGCACCATGCCCGTGTGCCGCAGCAGGTCCCTGACCTCCCAGTCCGGGCAGGTCGGCACCTTGGCGCCGGTCCCGGCCTCGGCGGCGGCCGTGGCGAGCAACCGGCCCTCGCGGTCGAGGGTGTCGATGAAGTCGGCGGTCTCCATGCGGGTGAGTCTGCCGTACGGAGACGGCGCACGGGGGAGTCGGGGCACCTGTCCGGTGGCTCTGCCCATGTCCGTATGTCCGGCAGGGAGACTTCCGGGCGCCGCGCGGGGTGCTCGGCACCCTCACCCGCCACCGGCCTTGCGTGTGGCGACGCCGATCACCGCGGCGATCCCCGCCAGTGCCGCCACGCTGGTCAGCGCCGTCGGGAGGGAGAACCAGTCGGCCATGAACCCGATGGCGGGCGGGCCGAGGAGCATGCCGCCGTACCCGAGTGTCGAGGCGGTGGCGACGCCGCTGGGGCCGGCGAGCGCGCCCGCGCGTTCCACGGCGACGGGGAAGAGGTTGGCGAGACCGAGTCCGGCGATCGCGAAGCCCAGGAGCGCCGCCCACAGGGAGTTCGCGAGCGCGCCGACCAGCATTCCGGCCGCGGCGGTCGCGCCGCCGGCGACGACGGTACGGGTGCGGCCGAGGCGTTCGAGCAGTGCCGTCCCGCTCAGTCGGCCCACCGTCATGGCGAGGGCGAAACAGGAGTAGCCCACCGCCGCCACTCCGGCCGAGGCGTCCAGGTCCTGTTCCAGGTGCAGGGCACCCCAGTCCGCCAGCGCGCCTTCGCCGTAGGCCGTGCACAGGGCGATGAGGCCGAAGACGAACACGAGGCCCCTGGTGCGGGGGGCCATCCGGCGGCGGGCCTCGGCGTCGTGGGTGATCCGCTCCGGTGGCGCCGGCGGTTCGATGCGCAGCAGCGCCGGTCCCGCCAGGGCGGTGACCAGCAGGCCGACGACCGTGAGTCCGAGCAGATGCCGGGTGGGGGAGAGGGACCGCGCGACCAGCGCGCCGAGGCCGGCGCCGACCATGCCGCCGAGGCTGAAGGCGGCGTGGAAACTCGGCATCACCGGGCGCCGCAGCGCGGTGACGAGGTCGACGGCGGCGCTGTTGAAGGCGACGTTGATGCCGCCGTAGGCCGCGCCGAAGAACAGGAGGACGGCGCCGAGGGCCGCGGCGGAGTGGGTGAGCGGCGGCAGGGCGACGCTGAGGGAGAGCAGGACCGCGCAGACCACGGTCACCGGGTGGCTGCCGAAGCGGCGGCACAGGCGTCCGGTGAGTGTCATCGTGACCACCGCGCCGGCGGAGACGCAGAGCAGGGCCAGTCCGAGGGTGCTGGCGGTGGCGTCGGTCTGCTCCTTGATCGCGGGGATGCGGACGACCCAGCCCGCGAAGATGAAGCCGTCGAGGGCGAAGAAGGTGGTCAGGGCGATGCGGAGGCGGGTGAGGTCGTTGCCCTTGCCCGGCACGGCGTTGTGCGAGCGGAGTTTGTTTATTTGCGGCACAAAGTGAGGTTAGGTCGGTGACGGGGAGGGAGGCAAGGGCAGGGGGAGCAGCGGGAGGGGTATCAGGGGCTCGACGTGGCCTGATGGCACGCAGTCGCTCCCCGGCGCCGGTCAGCCCGCGTTGGCGCGCGACCCGGTCACTGCGCCCGTGGTGGTCGCGCAGCGGGAGCGGTCCTCGGCATGTGCCAGCGCAGCAGGTCCGGGGCCAGATGGCGGAGGTCGGCGTGGAGCAGGCTCACCAGCCCGCGGCCGTGAGTGCGCGCCGCGGCGCGCAGGTCGAGGTCGACGTCGACGCCCGCCCCGGCCCAGTCCCCGGCACCGCGGCGGGCGGTCGCGGTATCGATCATCGAGTGCGGCACGGCGAACTCGCGCACGCGCAGCCAGAGGGAAAGGCGGGGTTCGCCGTTCGCGGTGGGAGGGCGCATCAGCACTCACCTTGCGCGGGCGGGGCCCCAATCTGCCAAGGGAGTGAGTCGTCATCGCCGGTGTGCGCAACGCCGCCTCGATCAGGCCGCCACGTCTTTTCGACCGGGCCGGCCGGAGAACCCCACGCGACCACCCGGTGAATGATCGCAACGACGGTGTGGTTAGCATATGAGCGCCACCTAGCTCGAAAGATAGGCCCGTGACGATCAACGACGACTCGTTCACCAACTGGAAGAACCGCGAGGAGATCGCGGAGTCGATGATTCCGATCATCGGGAAGCTGCACCGCGAGCGGGACGTCACCGTCCTGCTGCACAGCCGCTCCTTGGTGAACAAGTCGGTCATCAGCATCCTCAAGGCCCACCGCTTCGCCCGCCAGATCGCCGGCGCGGAGCTCTCGGTCACCGAGACGATGCCCTTCCTGCAGGCGCTGACCACCCTCGACCTCGGCCCGTCCCAGATCGACATCGGCATGCTCGCGGCCACGTACACGGCCGACGACCGCGGCCTGAGCGTCGAGGAGTTCACCGCCGAGGCCGTCGCCGGCGCCACCGGTGACGACCGGGCCGAGCGCCGCGAGCCGCGCGACGTCGTCCTCTACGGCTTCGGCCGCATCGGCCGCCTCGTCGCCCGTCTGCTGATCGAGAAGGCCGGCTCCGGCAACGGCCTGCGGCTGCGCGCCGTGGTGGTCCGGGGCGGCGGCGACCAGGACATCGTCAAGCGGGCCTCGCTGCTGCGCCGGGACTCCATCCACGGTCAGTTCCAGGGCACGATCACCGTCGACGAGGCGAGCAGCACGATCTTCGCCAACGGCAACGAGATCAAAGTGATCTACTCCGACGACCCGACGTCGGTGGACTACACGGCGTACGGCATCAAGAACGCCATCCTCATCGACAACACCGGCAGGTGGCGGGACCGTGAGGGCCTGTCCAGGCACCTGCAGCCGGGTATCGCCAAGGTGGTGCTGACCGCCCCCGGCAAGGGCGACGTGCCCAACATCGTGCACGGCGTCAACCACGACATGCTCAAGCCGGACGAGACCGTCCTGTCCTGCGCGTCCTGCACCACGAACGCGATCGTCCCGCCGCTGAAGGCGATGGACGACGAGTTCGGTGTGCTGCGCGGCCACGTGGAGACCGTCCACTCGTTCACCAACGACCAGAACCTGCTGGACAACTACCACAAGGCCGACCGCCGCGGCCGCTCCGCGCCGCTGAACATGGTCATCACCGAGACCGGCGCCGCCTCCGCCGTCGCCAAGGCGCTGCCCGACCTCAAGGCGAAGATCACCGGCAGCTCGATCCGCGTCCCCGTGCCGGACGTCTCGATCGCGATCCTCAACCTCCAACTCGCCCGCGAGACCACCCGCGAGGAGGTCCTCGACCACCTCCGTGAGGTGTCGCTGACCTCGCCGCTCAAGCGCCAGATCGACTTCACCAGCGCCCCCGACGCGGTCTCCAGCGACTTCATCGGCTCGCGCCACGCCTCGATCGTCGACGCCGGCGCCACCAAGGTCGAGGGCGACAACGCGATCCTCTACCTCTGGTACGACAACGAGTTCGGCTACTCCTGCCAGGTCGTCCGCGTCGTCCAGTACGTCTCCGGCGTCGAGTACCCGACCTACCCGGCACCGGTCGCCTGACCGACCGCACGCCGTAGCGACGCCCGGACCCTGCTCACCTGTGGTCCGGGCGTCGGCGTTCTCAGCGGCCCGACGGCTCCGGCAGTCCCGGCCCCGCGCACCGTACATCCGCCGCCGGGACCCTCCCGTCCAGCAGGTACGCCGCCACCGTGTCGTCGACGCACGCCTCGCCCCGGCTGGCGAACACCCCGTGCGAGTAGTCGTTCTCCAGAGTCACCAGGCGTGAGCAGCAGCCGCCGTAGCTCCCGCGCGCCCTCGACGGGCGTGACCGGGTCGTGTGCCGAGGCCACCAGGAGCAGTGGCGGCACGCCGCCGAGCGGGGTGCGTGGGCCGGACCGTGGTGCCAGTAGGCGCAGGTGGACGCCTCCATGCCGGTCGGTACCGGCTGGGGGTCGATACGGCGGGTGCGGCGGATGTCCGTCAGGACGTGCTCGGGCGTCGGCGCCGGCCCGCCGGCACACTTGACGATCCGGTTCGCCGCCTCGTAGTTGCGCGAGGAGGCGCTGTCGAAAGGTGAGGCCGGGCGCAGGCCCCTCACCGCGGCGTCCCGCAGGTGGGTGCGCAGACCGTCGGCGAGCCCCGACCAGCGTTCGGTACGGCCCAGGGCGCGGTACACCGCCCGGTCGAACTCCGCGGGTACGCGCGCTCCGCCGTGAGGCCCGCCGGCACCGGGTCCGCGCCGGGGCTGTCGAAGAGGCCGCCCATCGGGCCGCGGCCGGCGGGGGCACTGAGGCCGACGCCGCGCGGGTCGAAGCCGATGACGTCGTACGAACGCCGCACGCTCTCGGGGAGCTTGGCCCGCTTCGTCACCGCGTAGGCCAGCCCGGAGCCGCCGGCCCGCCCGGGTTGACCAGCAGGATGCCGCGCCGTTCGGCGGTCGTGCCCGAGGCGGGGACGCGGGAGACGGCCATCCCGATACGCCGCCCGCGGGGCCGGTCCCGGTCGAGCGGCACCGTGACGCTCCCGCACTCGACGCGGTCCGGGGCGGGCGGCGCCGGTAGGGAGGCGGGGCAGGCGCCGAAACGGAGGGTGGGGGCGGCGGTAGGGGCGTTCCCGGCTGCCGGACCGGCGGGGGAGAGGGCCGCGGCACCGGCCGCGAGGACGCACAGCAGGACGGTGCGGCGGGAGGGGAGGGGCGCGAGGCGCTCCGAACGCTTGTCGGACAGTCAGATGACAATGGGAATCATTGTCGCTAACGTGTGCTGCGCACAACCCGGCGCCCTGCTCCGAGCAGGGGCCCCGCCGGGCTGCGCCGACGTCTGAACTACGCGCCTGAAAAGGGGAGTTGTGGGTCATCTGCTGGTGGTCGAAAGCTGGGTCGGCTCGATGAGCAGGCTGCTGCCGCGTGCGATCCGGGAGGGAGGACACCACTTCACGTTCCTCACCCGTGACCTGCACCACTACCTGCGGTCGGCACCGGAGGGCACCGCGCATCCGCTGCTGGGGGCCCGCAACATCATCACCGCCGACACCAACGACACCGAGGCGCTGCTGCTCGAGGTCGAGCGGCTGCACCCGCTGCTGGGCTTCGACGGCGTCCTCACGTCCTGCGACTACTACCTGCCGGCGGTGGCGCGCGTCGCCGGCCGCCTCGGCCTTCCCGGACCGGGTCCGGAAGCCGTCGCGAACGCCTGCCGCAAGGACGCCACCCGCCGCGTCCTCGCCGCCGCCGGACTGCCCCAGCCGCGGTTCGCCGTCCACGAGGCGTGGGCGGACCTCGCACGCGCCGCCCGGGAGATCGGCTACCCGCTGGTCGTCAAACCCGTCGACCTGTGCGCGGGCATGTACGTGCGGCGCGTGGACGACGAGGCCGAACTGGCCGCCGCGTGGCGGGCGCTGGCCGGCTACCCGGTCAACGCGCGCGGGCAGCGCCGGGCACCCGTGGTCCTCCTGGAGGAGTTGTTGGACGGGCCCGAGGTGAGCGTCGAGACCGTGTCCCACGCGGGCGCGGTGCACATCGTCGGCGTGACCGACAAGAGCGTCGGCGGGGCGCCCGCCTTCATCGAGACCGGCCACATGTTCCCGGCCGCCCTCGGGCCCGCCGGCACGGAGGCCGCCGAGCGGACGGCGCTGGGCGCCCTGAAGGCGCTCGGGCTGACCGACGGCGTGGTCGCGCACACCGAGATCAAACTGACCTCCGCCGGTCCGCGCGTCGTCGAGGTCAACCCGCGTCCCGCCGGCAACCGCATCACCGAGCTGGTCCGCCACGTCACCGGTATCGACCTCGCCGCGGCCTTCGTCGACGTCGCCCTGGGCCGCACCCCTGACCTGCGCCGCACCGACACCGGGCTGCGCAGCGCCGCCATCGGCTTCCTCGTACCGCACACCGCCGGCACCCTCGAGGCCCTCGACGGCGCCGGACTCGCCGCCGCCCCCGGCGTGCTGGAGGCCCATCTCGCCGAGCCCGGCCGCCCGGTCACGGCGGCCGGGAGCAACAACGAGTACCTCGGCCACGTCATGGCGGGCGACGCCGAAGGCCCCGGCGCCCGTGATCGCGTCGAGGCCCTGCTGACGGCAGTGCGCGCCGGGATGGTGATCCGATGACCCTCGGCACCGCCACCTACCGGACGCTCGCCGATCTCGTGGACCGGGTCCGGGCTCAAGAGCTCGGGTTCGACCCCGCCGGACTGCGGATCGCCGTCGCCTTCACCACCCGACAGGCCGTACGGCACACCGGGCGCGGCACCGGCTACCGCAACGAGGTCCTCAGCCTGCGCCTCGGCGAGGCCGTCGGGTCCTGCGCCGTCGAACCCGGGGCGCTGCCCGAGAGCGCCCTCGACGACTGTGCGGGCGCGGACGTGGCCCGGCTCCTGGCCCACCCGCTGCCGCCGGTGCGCGTGGCGGCGCTCGACGCCTGTCTGGCGCACGTCTTCCCGCACACGCCGGAGCACGGGGCCGAGCCGGTACGGCTGCCCGCCGGGTCCTCGCTGCAGAAGTCGCGCGCCCGCGCACGGGCCGTCGTCGAGCTGCTCGATCCGCCGGCCGGGTCCACCGTGCTGGTCGTCGGGGTCGTCAACTCGCTGCTGGAGGAGCTGCGGGCACGCGGGGTCCACTACCTTCCCTGCGACCTCAAGGGCGGGGTCACCGAGTGGGGCGAGCCGGTCGTCACCGACGCCCTCTCCGCCGCCGGCCGCTGCGACGCGCTGCTCGTCTCCGGAATGACGCTCGGCAACGGCACTTTCGACCCGCTGCGCGCGCACGCCGAGCGGCACGACAAGCGGCTGGTGATGTTCGCCCAGACCGGCAGTGCCGTCCTGCCCCGCCTTCTCGGACAGGGCGTGAGCGCGGTGTGCGCGGAGCCGTACCCCTTCTTCTGGCTGGACGGCGGGCCCGGCGTCATCCACCGCTACCGCGAGGGCGAGCGATGACCACCACCGCCGTACGCACCCCGGCGCGCCCCGAGCTGCTCGACCTCCTCGGCCGTACGCCTCTGGTCCGGATCGGCACCGAACTGCCCGGTCCGCACCCCGGTTTCTGGGCCAAGCTCGAAGGCCTCGCGGCGGGCGGGATGAAGGCGCGGGCCGCGGTGTCGATGCTGCTCGGCGCCCGCGAGCGCGGGGAGCTGCGGCCCGGTGCGCCGGTCGTGGAGTCGACGTCCGGGACCCTCGGCCTCGGGCTGGCCTTCGCGGGTGTGGCCCTCGGTCATCCCGTGGTGCTGGTCGGCGACACCGAACTGGAGCCGTCCATGCGGCAGTTGCTGCGCGCCCACGGTGTGCGGCTGGAGATCGTCGACCGGCCCGCCGCCCGGGGCGGCTGGCAGGCGGCCCGCCTCGCACGGCTGCGGGAGCTGCTCACCGGCCTGCCCGGCGCCTACTGGCCCGACCAGTACAACAACCCCGACAATACGGCCGGTTACGCCTCGCTCGCCGCCGAACTGGCCGTGCAGCTCGACCATGTGGACGTCCTGGTGTGCAGTGTCGGTACCGGCGGCCACAGCGCCGGTATCGTCGGCCCGCTGCGCCGGCACTGGCCCGGCCTGCGGCTCATCGGTGTCGACGCGACCGGGTCGACGATCTTCGGCCAGCCGGACCGCCCCCGGGTGATGCGCGGCCTCGGCAGCAGCATCCACCCGCGCAACGTCGCCCACGACGCCTTCGACGAAGTGCACTGGATCGGCCCCGCCGAGGCCGTGGACAGCTGCCGCCGCCTGGCCCGCGGCGGTTTCGTCACCGGCGGCTGGAGCACCGGCGCGGTCGCGCTCGTCTCCGCCTGGGCGGCCCGCGTCCATCCGGGGGCGGTGGTCGCCACCGTCTTCCCGGACGGGCCGCACCGCTACCTCGGCACCGTCTTCGACGACGACTTCACCACCGCACACGGCATCGACCCGGCCACCGCGGCCCCGCGCCCCGTCGAAATCCAGCACCCGCGAGCCACCGAGGCCACCGGATGGGTGCGCTGCACCCGTGTGACCGCTCCGCTCGACTCCCCGAAGGACTCACCGTGAAGGCCACCCGGCGCACCGTCCGTCTCGACCTCGCCGAGCCGCTGCGCATCTCCCGTTCCCTCATGTCCGCACGCGACGCCGTGTGGCTGACCGTCGAACACGACGGGCTGCACGGCTACGCGGAAGCCGTCACCAGCGTGTACTACGGCCTCGGCACCGAGACCCTCGAACGGCTCCTGGCCACCGCCACCGTCGGCCTGAACCGTCACGCCGACCCCGAGTCCGCCCTGGAGGCACTGCGGGCAGGCCGGTTGGCCGGCGGCACCGCGCCCGCCGTCACCGCCGCCGTCGAGGCCGCGCTCCTCGACCTCGTCGGCAAGCGTGCGGGCAGCCCCGTCCACCGGCTCCTCGGTGCCGCCGCCCCGCCGGTCGCCGCCACCGCCCGCACCCTCGGCATCTGCGCGCCCCTGCACGCCGCCGCCCAGGCCCGGCGCCTGGCCGCCGCCGGCTTCGAGGTCCTGAAGGTCAAGGCGGGCACCCCCGATCCCGAGGACGACATCGAGCGCGTGCGTGTCATCCGCGACGCCGCGCCCGGCGCCCGGCTGCTCCTCGACCCCAACGGGGCCTGGACAACGGCGCAGGCACCCGAACTGCTCGACCGTTACGCCGGCCTCGGAGTCGAAGCCGTCGAACAACCCCTCGCCCCCGGCGACCCCGAGACGCTGGCGGCCCTCGCGGAGCGTTCCCCGCTGCCGGTCATCGCCGACGAGGACGCCGTGAGCCTCGACGACGCCCGCCGTCTCGCCGGACGCGTGCACGGCGTCAACGTCAAGCTCGCCAAGTGCGGCGGCGTGCACGCGGCGCTGCGCATCGCCGAGGCCGTCGAGGGCAGCGGCACCGCGCTGATGCTCGGCTGCCTCACCGCCAGCAGCCTCGGCCTGGCCCCCGCCGTGCACCTCGCCGACCGCGCCCGCTGGGCCGATCTCGACGGACATCTGCTGCTCGCACACGACCCGTGGACCGGGATCGGCGGCACCGACGGCTTCGTCCGCGCAACCGACCTGCCGGGGCTCGGAGTCGAGGAGGTGACGGCATGAGGGCGTGGCACGAGATACGCCGGTTCCCGCTCGCCGTGCGCCTCCTGCTGGTCAACCAGCTCGGCGTCAACGTCGGCTTCTACCTGCTCATTCCCTACCTCGCCACCCATCTCACCGAGGACCTCGGCATGTCGGCGGCCGTCGTCGGCATCGTCCTCGGCGTGCGCAACCTCAGCCAGCAGGGCATGTTCGTCATCGGCGGCTCCGCCGCCGACCGGCTCGGGGCGCGCGGGGTGATCATCACCGGGTGCGCGCTGCGGACCGTCGGGTTCGGGCTGTTCGCGCTCGGCGACGGGCCGGCCGTGCTGCTCGCCGCGTCCGTGCTGAGCGGACTTGCCGGAGCGCTGTTCAACCCCGCCGTACGGGCCTACCTCGCACGGGAGTCGGGGGAGCGCAAGGCGGAGGCGTTCGCGCTGTTCAACGTGTTCGCCACGACGGGTGCGCTGATCGGCCCCCTGCTCGGCAGCCTGCTCCTCCTCGTCGGGTTCCGCGCGTCGGCCCTGACCGCCGCCGCGATCTTCGCGCTCCTGACGATCGCCCAGGCCCTGGTCCTGCCCGCTCGGCAGGCCGAGCCGAGCGGGGGCGGCGTCCTCGCCGACTGGCGCGAAGTCGTCGGCAACCGGGCTTTCCTGGCGTTCGCGCTGGCCATGGTCGGCATGTTCACCCTGGAGAACCAGCTCTACCTGCTCCTGCCGTCCGGCGCCCGCCAGGCCACCGGCTGGGACGGCGCCGCCGGCCTCGTCTTCCTCGTCGGCACGCTGGTCAACCTCACGCTGCAACTGCGCCTGACCCGTTCCCTCAAGCGACGGGGCCACCGGGCCCGCTGGATAGCCGTCGGCCTGCTGCTGATGGGCCTGGCCTTCCTGCCGCCCGCCACCGTGGCCGGCACCGCCTTCGCCGGGCCGCTGGACGCGGTGCCGATCCTGCTCGGCACCCTGATGCTCTACGTCGGCGTGATGATCGCCTCTCCGTTCGTCATGGAACTGATCCCCGGCTTCGGCCGCCCCGAACTGACCGGCACCTACTACGGGATCTTCTACGTCGTCTCCGGCGTCGCCGCCGCCCTCGGCAACACCGTCGTCGGCTGGGCCATGGACACCGGGGAGGACGGCGCCCCATGGCTGCCCTGGGCGTGCTGCGCCCTGTTCGGGCTCGCCTCGGCCCTCGGCGTGGCCCTGCTGCACCGGCGGAACGCGCTGCCGTCCCCGCGGCAGACGGCCGTACCGTCCCCGGCCTGAGGAGAGTCATGTCCCCGACGACTCCGGCGAGCAACCTCCTCTCCGACAACCCCGAGCTGTACGAGGCCCGATTCCCCGACCCCGGCCGTCTTGCCGGCCGCTGGACCGAGGACTGCCTGCGGCGGTACGACGCCGGACGCCGCGTGCTCGACATGGGGTGCGGCACCGGGCGTGATGCCGCCCATCTGTACGGCGTCGGGCGCCGGGTGACCGGCGCCGACCTCTCCGAGACGATGCTGGCGTACGCCCGTGACCACCATCGCGGGCCCGCGTACGTCCGTGCCGACCTGCACGGCTTCGACCTGGGCCGGGGCGCCTACGACGCGGTGGTGTGCCTGGACAGCGCGCTGCTGTACTGCCACACCAACGACCAGCTCGACGGCTTCCTGACGTCCTGCCGCCAGTCCCTCGCAGCGGGCGGCCTGCTGGTCGCCGAGATGCGCAACGGCGCCTACTTCCTGGGCCGTACCGACCTGCTCGACACACCGAAGGTCGACTCCTTCACCTGGCGGGGCACGGAGTACCGCTCCACCACGACCCTCACCGTGGACCGCACCGCGCAGCTCCTGCGCCGGGTCCGGACATGGACGGCCGACGACGGAACGGCGCCCGTCGCGCAGCGCTCCGCCTGGCGTCTGCTCCTCCCGCAGGAGCTGCGGTACGTGCTGGCCGCGCACGGCTTCGAGGTCCTCGACCTTCACGACGGACCGGGGCCGCGCACCGAGCCGCGGTGGAGCGAAGGCATGGCCCCGGGCACGACGGCGGACGCCGACCGGCTCCACGTGGTCGCGCGCCTCACCACCCCCCACTGACCTGTCCCTTCCACACCAAGGAACCCTCATGCACCACGAACGCCTCTCGAGCCTGCGCCGTCGCGGATTCCTCGCCGCCACCGGCGCCGCCTCCCTCGGCGCCCTCGCGCTCACCGGCTGCGGCTCCACCGGCGATCCGGAAACGAGCGCGGGCGACGGCAGGCCACGGCGCGGCGGACGGCTGCGTGCCGCGTTCGCCGGGGGCGGCGCGAGCGAGACCCTCGACCCGCACCTGGCCAACCTCTTCGTCGACGTGGCCCGCGCCAAGGCGCTGTACGACAAGCTCGCCGACCACGGCCCCGACCTGGCCGCCCGACCCCGCCTCGCCACCGCATGGGAGCCCAACAGGACCCTGGACCGCTGGCAGGTCACCCTGCGCGAGGCCACCTTCCACGACGGCAGGCCGGTCACCGCCGCCGACGTCCTGCACAGCTACCGCCGGATCGCCGACCCGCAGCAGGCGTTCCGCGCCAAGGCCTCCCTCGAGCCGATCGACCTCGACGCCAGCCGCGCCACCGGCGAACGCGGCATCGAGTTCGTCCTGAAGCGGCCGACGGCCGAATTCCCCAACGTGCTGGCCGCGTTCGGCGCGTACATCGTGCCCGCTCACGCGTCGCCGGACGCCGAGCGGCAGCCGATCGGCTCCGGGCCCTTCCGGTTCGTCTCCTTCGTCCCCGGCCGCTCGGCCGTGGTCCGCCGGTACGACGGCTACTGGGACGGTGCCCCGTACCTGGACGAGCTGGAGTTCGTCGTCGCCAACGAGGAGTCCGCGCGCGTCAACGCCCTGCTCGGCGGCCAGGTCGAGTACGCCCACGAACTCGACCCGACCACCGCGCGTGCCCACGAGAACCAGGGGCGGATCGAGATCGTCCGTCTGCGCAACAGCGCCATGCAGGCCTTCGCGATGAAGACGGACCGGCCTCCCTTCCACGACGAACGGGTCCGCCAGGCCTTCTTCCTCGTCGCCGACCGCCGGGAACTCGTCGACGGCGCGCTGTCCGGCGCGGGCGAGATCGGCAACGACCTGTTCGGCAAGGGCTACGAGTACTACGCCGACGGTCTCCCCCAGCGCGAGCAGGACCTCGACAGGGCCCGCGCCCTGCTCAAGCGGGCCGGCGCCGAGAACCTCCGGGTCACCCTGGACACCTCGGCCGTCGCCGCCGGGTTCACCGAGGCCGCCAGCATCTTCCGTGACCAGGCGAGGAAGGCGGGCATCACCGTCGAGGTGCGGATGGGCAGCAAGGACTCGTACTGGAGCGACATCCTCGACAGCGGAACCCTGTCCTGCTATCGCTCCGGCGCCATGCCCATCGAGGCGCACCTCTCCCAGCGGCTGCTCACCGACTCCTCCACCAACGCCACGAAGTGGCAGCACAAGGACTTCGACGCGCTCTACCGGCAGGCCCAGTCCACCAGGGACCGGACCGAACGGGCCACCGTGTACGAGCGGATGCAGCGCCGCCTGTACACCGAGGGCGGCTTCCTTGTGTGGGGCTTCGCCGACTGGATCCTCGCGACGGCGCGGAACGTCAGGGGCGTCGAGAAGAACGCGCCCGCCAACACCCTCGACTGGGCACGGTTCGACAAGGTGTGGCTCGGGTGAGCGCACTGCGCTCCTTCGTCGCCCGGCGGCTGCTCCTCGGCGTCGCGCAGACCGTGGCCGTGGTGCTGCTGGTCTTCGCGCTCACCGAGGCGCTCCCCGGCGACGCCGCGGTGGCGCTCGCCGGGGACCAGCCCGACCCGGCGCGTGTCGCGGCGATCCGGGAGGCCATGCGCCTGGACCGGCCGGCCCACGAGCGGCTGGCGGGGTGGGCGGTGGGACTGGCGCACGGCGACCTCGGCACCTCGCTCGTCTCCGGCCGCCCGGTCGGCCAGTACATCAGCGACGGTTTCGGCCCCACCCTGTTGCTGGCCGCGCTCACCGTCGTCCTGCTGGTGCCGCTCGGATTCGGCCTCGGTGTGCTGGCCGCGCGGCACGCGGGGCGGCCCGTCGACCAGCTGGTCAGCTCGGTGACGCTCGCCGTGTACGCCGTCCCGGAGTTCGCGCTGGGCGTGCTGCTGGTCGGCGTCCTGGCGCTCCAGCTGGGCTGGCTGCCACCCACCGCCGTCGGCTACGGCACCGATCTGCTCGCGCATCCGGCCGCGCTTGTCCTGCCCGTGCTCGTTCTGCTCTCCCGGCCCGTCTGCTCACTGGCCCGCCTGGTGCGCGCCGGAATGGTCGACGCCCTGGCGGCGTCCTACGCGGTGCACGCCCGCCGCTACGGCGTCCCCGGCGCCCGGGTCCGCTACGCGCACGCCCTGCCCAATGCCCTGGCCCCGGCCGCGCAGCAGCTCGCCCGTACCGTCGACTGGTTGCTGTGCGGCGTCATCGTCGTGGAGGCCCTCTACGTGATCCCCGGACTGGGCACGGTCCTGCTCGACGCAGTCGCCGAACGCGACGTGCCGGTCGTGCAGGGCCTGGCCGTCGTCTTCGGCGTGCTGACCGTCGTGCTGAACCTCGGTGCCGACCTGGTCGCCCACCGGTTCGCGCCGCGTGCGGGGGTGGCCGCGTGAGGTACCGGTTCGTGCTCGGCGCGGTCGTCGTCGGCGTGCCCCTCCTACTCGCCGTGCTGGGGCCCCCGTTCGCGGGGGAACCGGGCCCGCGCGGCATGTCCTTCGTACCGGGCGACGGCCACTGGCTCGGCACCGACTTCGTCGGACGGGACGTCTGGCACCAGGTGCTGCACGGCGGCCGGCCGGTGGTGGTGACCGCGCTCACGGCGACCGCGCTGGCCTACGCCGTCGCCGTGCCCCTCGGCCTCCTCGCCGCGCTCACCCACCGGCGCGCGCTGGAGGAGTTGCTGATGCGGCCGCTGGACGTGCTGCTCGCCGTTCCGTCGCTGCTGCTGATCCTGCTGGTCTCCGCGGTGTTCGAGCCGGGCGCGGCCGGACTCGCGGTGCTCGTGGCGGTGGTCAACATCCCGGACGCCGCCAGGATCGTCCGGGCCGCCGCCGCGCAGTCCGCCGCCCGGCCCGCCGTCGAGGCGCTGCGCATGCAGGGCGAGACATGGTGGCGCATGGCCGTCGGTCACGTCGCCCGCTCCACGCTGCGCACCCTCGCCGCCGACGCGGGCGTCCGCCTCACCGGCGTGCTCTACCTGGTGGCGACCGCCGCCTTCCTCGGCGTCGGGGTCGCGCCGGACGCCGCCGACTGGGCGGTCATGGTGGACCGCAACCGCACCGGCCTGGCCCTGCAGCCCTGGGCCGTCGTGGTGCCCGCCCTGCTGATCGTCGCCCTGACGACGGGCAGCAACCTGCTGTTCGACGCCGCACTCGACAAGCCGGCCACAGAAAGGGAACGACAGCAGTGAACGACGTTGCGAACCACCCGGATCCTGTCGCGGAGATCGCCGGCCTGCGCGTCGAGATCGACGGCAGGGCCGTCGTCGACGGCGTCGACCTGCGGGTCCTGCCCGGCCGGGTGACCGCGCTCGTCGGCGCCTCCGGCAGCGGCAAGACCACGACCGGCCTCGCGCTGCTCGGGGAGTACCCGCCGGGCGCCCGCGTCACCGGCGACGTACGCGCACCGGCGGCTGTCGGCCATGTTCCCCAGCATCCGGCGGCGGTCCTCAACCCCGCCCGCCGCGTTTCGGCGCTCCTGTACGACATCGCCCGCGACCGGGTCAGGGAAGTGCCCCGCCCCGCGCGGCGGGCGGCGGCCCGCGAACGCGTCCTGCGAGCGCTGGCCGACGCACAGCTCCACGACGGCGAAGCCCTTCTGAACCGCTATCCGCACCAGCTCTCCGGCGGTCAGCAGCAGCGCGTCGTCCTCGCCCAGGCGCTCCTGTCCGGCGCCCGGGTCGTCGTCGCGGACGAACCCACCACCGGTCAGGACGCCCTGACCAAGAGCCGGATCGTCAACCAACTCGCCGCGGTCGCCGCGCAGGGCATCGCGGTGGTGCTGCTCAGCCACGACCTCGACGTCGTACGCGCCCTCGCCGACGACGTGCTGGTGATGCGCGCCGGCCGGGTCGTGGAGTCGGGCCCGCCCGAGCGGCTGTGGCGGGCGCCGCGTCACGCGTGGACTCGCCGGCTGCTGGAGGCGCGGACGCCGGTCGCCGAGGACGGGCCCGCGCCGGAGGGCGGTGCCGGGGTGCTGACCGTGCGGGACCTGACGGCACGTCACCGTGGTGGTCACCAGGGTGCGACCGTGGCGGTGCGGGTCCCCGACCTCACCCTCGCCGCCGGCGAGTGCCTGGCCGTGGTCGGCCGCTCCGGCAGCGGCAAGACCACGCTGGCGCGCTGCCTGGCCGGGCTCCACCGCGACCACAGCGGGGAGATCCTGCTCGACGGCCGCGCGCTGCCACCCAGTCTGCGCCGGCGCGACCGGGGACAGCTGGCGGCGGTGCAGTACGTCTTCCAGGACGCGCGGTCCGCCTTCGACGAGTTCCGGCCCGTCCTTCCGCAGGTCGCCCGCACGGCCGTACGCCTGCGCGGCGCCGACGGGCGGACCGCCCGGGCGGAGGCGCTCGCCACCCTCGCCCGCCTCGGCCTCCCCGAGGACCTGGCCGGGCGCCGCCCCGGGCAGCTGTCCGGCGGTGAGCTCCAGCGCGCCGCCCTGGCCCGCGCCCTGCTCGCCCGCCCCAGGGTCCTGATCTGCGACGAGATCACCTCCGGGCTGGACCCCGTGACCCGCCGCGGCATCCTCGACGTCCTCGTGGAGCTGCTCCGCGACGGCCACGGAAGCCATCACCGGGCACGCGACGGCGAGCGCGCCCGCGGCGACATCTCCCTCGTCCTGATCACCCACGACCTGGACACCGCTCGCCTGGCGCACCGCATCGCCGTCCTGGACGCGGGCGAACTCGTCGAACACGGCTTGGCCGATCAGGTACTGGACGCGCCCCGTCACGTCCTTACCCTGTCCCTCATGATGACGACAAAGCGCCTGGCGGCACAGAGTTGACGGCGCGTCGCCCGAGACCGGGCCGCGCCGAGGCTCTTCACCGGCAGGCAACGCGCCGTACCTCGTGGCCGTCACCTCCCGGCCAACATGCCCCGACGAGCGGGCGGTTGTTAACCCACACGGCGGTATGGGGCCAACTGGCGAAGCGGTGGCTGTTGCCTGCGGCTCGGACCCTCGCGAGCATGACAACGACCAGAGCCGGACTGTCCCGTGTCGCCGCGGCCACCGCCGCAGCCCTGGCCATCCTGGCCGCCCACTCCGCCCAGGCCGCCCCTCCCGCGCGGGCCGCCACTGCCGCGCAGGCAACCCTCGCGGCCCGGACCCTGCCCCTCGGCGATGCCGACCTGGTGGAGACCCGTACGAGCCAGACCCTGGCCCGGGGTGTGACCCTCACCCGTGTCGTCCGGGGCACCGAGCCCGCCCCGGCCGACGAGATCAACACCACGACCCGGGGCCCCTGGGTCGTCAACGTCCTGACCATCGACCCCCGCAAGGCGCGCGGCCACCTGGAGGCCACCTACGGCCCCGACCTCGCCCGCACCGAGAAGACCACCGACCTCGTCCGCGCCTCCGGTGCGCTCGTGGGCGTCAACGCCTCCTTCTTCACCTTCACCGCCAACGCGCAGTACCCCGGTGACCCCGTGGGGCTCGGCCTGTACGGCGGCAAGCTGCTCAGCGAGCCGTCCAGCGATCCCGCCGAGGTCAACTTCGTCGTGGACTCCCGCACCGACCGGGTGGTCATGGGCAAGCTGAGCTGGTCCGGCAGCGTGCACAACCGGGACACCGGGGCGAGCCTGCTGCTGGAGTTCATCAACCACCCGCCGGTGATCCCGGCCGGGTGCACGGCGCTCCCGGACCAGACCCAGTGCACCCAGCCCGGTGACGTCGTCCGCTTCACGCCCGAGTTCGCCGCGGCCACCCCGTCCGGCGCCGGTGCCGAGGTCGTCCTCGACCGGCGTGGCTGTGTGGTCCGCACCGCCACGAGCCGGGGCACGGAGCTGACCACGGGTCAGACCTCCCTCCAGGCGACCGGCCGTGAGACGGCCTCGCTGTTGCAGGTCGCGGGCGAGGGCTGCCTGCGGACGAAGTCCGACCTGGTGAACGAGAAGGGTCAGCGGGTCCCGCTGCACAGCGGCCTGACCGGCGTCAACGGCCGCTACCGGCTCACGGCCGACGGCCGGATCGTCGTCCCGGACGGTACTGGCAGCTTCTTCGACCGCAACCCCCGCACCGTCGGCGGCACGACGAAGGACGGCCGGATCGTCCTCGCGACCATCGACGGCCGGATGACCAGCAGCGTCGGCACCACAATGGACGAGACCGCCGCCGTCGCCCAGGCGCTCGGCATGCACGACGCGGTCAACCTCGATGGCGGCGGCTCCACCGCCATGTCCGTCCGGGGCGAACTGGTCAACCGGCCGAGCGGCACCACCGAGCGGCTGGTCGGCGACGCCCTGATCCTCCGCGGCTGAACCCCGCTGTCCGTCTCGCTGACCGGCCGTCCTTCGCGGTCGGCCGGTCAGCCGAGGGCCTTGTCCAGGTTGAACGCGGCGCTGATCAGCGCGAGATGGGTGAACGCCTGCGGGAAGTTGCCCTGCTGCTGGCCGGTGTGGCTGATCTCCTCGGCGTACAGGCCCAGATGGTTGGCGTAGGTGAGCATCTTCTCGAACGCCAGCCGCGCCTCCTCCACCCGCCCGGCGCGCACCAACGCCTCGACGTACCAGAACGAGCAGATCGAGAACGTGCCCTCGTCGCCGCGCAGCCCGTCGGGGCTGGCCCGAGGGTCGTAGCGGTAGACCAGCGAGTCGGACACCAGGTCCTGGGTGAGTGCGTCCAGGGTGGACAGCCACTTGGGGTCGGTGGGCGCGATGAACTTCGACAGCGGCATCATCAGCACCGCCGCGTCCAGCACCTCGTCGTCCTCGTGCTGGACGAACGCCATACGCCGCTCGGACCAGCCCTGGCTCATGATCCGCCGGTAGATCGTGTCGCGGACGCCCCGCCACCGCACGATGTCGGCGGGCAGGCCGCGCCGGTTGGCCATCCGGATGGCCCGCTCGATCGCCACCCAGCACATCAGCCGCGAGTACAGGAAGCTCTTACGGCCGCCGCGGGTCTCCCAGATGCCCTCGTCCGGCTGGTGCCAGTGCTCGCAGACCCAGTCGACCAGCGCGCACACGTCGTCCCACTGGGCGCTGGAGATCGGCCGCGCCCACTTGTCGTACAGGTAGACGGAGTCGATCAGCGCACCGTAGATGTCGAGCTGGAGCTGATCGGCGGCGGCGTTGCCGATCCGCACCGGGGTCGAGCCCTCGTGCCCCTCCAAATGGTCGAGTTCGCGCTCGGGCAGGTCGGTGCGGCCGTCGATGCCGTACATGATCTGGAGCGGCCCCGACGGCTTGCCGTCGCCCGGGGTGATGTGCTGGGTCACGAACTTCATGAACGCGTCCGCCTCGCCGGTGAAGCCCAGTCGCAGCAGCGCGTACACACAGAACGCGGCGTCGCGTACCCAGACGTACCGGTAGTCCCAGTTGCGTTCGCCGCCGAACTGCTCGGGCAGGCTGGTGGTCGGCGCGGCCACGATCGCGCCGGTGGGCGCGTAGGTGAGCAGCTTCAGCGTGAGCGCGGAGCGGTGCACCATCTCCCGCCAGCGGCCGCGGTATTTGGAGGCGGACAGCCAGCGCCGCCAGTACGCCACCGTCGCCGAGAACTGCTGCTCCGCCTCCTGGCTCGGGCAGCAGCGCGGCGCCACGTCGTCGCCGACCTGGTCCAGCGCGAACACCGCCGACTCGCCCTCGGAGAGCTTGAAGTCGGCATGGGCGTCGAGACCGGCGGCGTCCAGGTGCACCGTGGAGGTGAGGCCGAGCGACAGGTCGGCGGACTCGAAGACCGCCACGTCCGACACCATGCGCAGGGTGTGCGGCTGGGTGCCGTAGTCGAAGCGCGGGGCCACCCGCGCGTGGAACGGGATGGCACCGCGGACGCACAGCACCCGCCGGATCAGCCGGTGCCGCTCCGCCTCGGCGGACTCGCCGGTGATCGGCATGAAGTCCTGCACCTCGCCGACGCCGTCCTCGGTGAAGAATCGGGTGATCAGGACGTTGGTGTCGGGAAAGTAGAACTGCTTGGTCCGCGCGGGCACGGACGCCGCCAGTTCGAAGCAGCCGCCGCGCTCCTTGTCCAGGATCGACGCGAACACGCTGGGCGCGTCGAACGCCGAACAGCAGTACCAGTCGATCGTGCCGTTGGAGCCCACCAGCGCGACGCTGCGCAGATCGCCGATCAGCCCGTGCTCGGAGATCGGCAGATACCCGCGGCGCCCGGGCGCCCCGTCGCTCGATGTTCCGTCCATCGCCGCCTCCCAGGACCGGCCCGTACAGCGCCTCTCCAGCTTAGGCGCGATCGAACAGGGTGGCGGGATGAAATGGGTGTACCGGATACATCGGGTGTACCGGGCATGAGTGCCGGGTGGGTGCCTTCCAGGCAGGAGTGAGGGGGGGAATCAGACCGTCACCACCGTCACCCCCGCCTCCTCGAAGCGCCGCACTGTCTCCGCGTCCACCGCCGCGTCCGTGACCAGCGTGTCCACCAGCTCGGTCCCGCAGATCCGGGCGAAGGCGCGCCGCCCCAGCTTGCTGGAGTCGGCCGCCACGATCACCCGCTCGGCGCGCTCGCACAGCAGCCGGTTGATCGCGGCCTCCGCCTCGTCGTGCGCGGCCGCTCCGTCCGCTACGTGCAGGCCGACGACCCCGAGCACCGCCACGTCCAGCGTGATCTGGCTCAGCACACCGTCCGCGAGCGGCCCGATGAGCTCGTACGACTGGGCCCGCGCCACCCCGCCCGTGACCACGATCTTGAACTGCGGACGCACGGCCAGCTCGTTGGCGATGTTCAGCGCGTTGGTGACGACGGTCAGCGCGGGCGTGCCGGCGGCGAGGTCGCCGCGCACGGCCAGGGCCCGCGCCACCTCGGTCGTGGTCGTGCCGCCGGTCAGCCCGACCGCCTCGCCGGGCGCGATCAGATCGGCGACCGCCTGGGCGATGCGCTGCTTCTCGGAGGCGCGGCGGGCGGTCTTGTAGCGCAGCGGCAGCTCGTACGAGACTCCGTGCACGACCGCGCCGCCCCGGGTGCGGACCAGCATCTGCTGCTCGGCGAGCCGGTCGAAGTCCCGGCGGATGGTCGCGGCCGACACCTCCAGTTCGGTGGCGGCCTCCTCGACGTCCAGCCGGCCGCGCTCGACGAGCAGTTCCAGCAGCGCCTTCCAGCGGGCGTCCCGCGACATCCGCACCTCCCTGCACGTTCCTCGGTACCCGTGACCCTAGCGCAGCCCTCGATCAGCATAATGCTTGATTCTGCTTGAAAGTGCGCTGTATCTTGCAGGAACAATCAGAACGTAGGGAGGGGTACGGCATGACGCATGTCGAGGACGAGCTGCGCGGCCAGCCCGAGTGCTGGACCCGGGCCGCCGCGCTCGCGCCGGAGCACCGCGCGGCGCTGCCGGCGCCGGGAGAGCGGGTCGCGATCGTCGGATGCGGCACCTCGTACTTCATGGCGCAGTCCGTCGCGGCGCTGCGCGAGGAGGCCGGCCAGGGCGAGACGGACGCCTTCGCCGCCTCGGAGTTCCCGTACGGCCGCGGCTACGACCGTGTCCTCGCCCTGACCCGCTCCGGCACCACCACCGAGGTGCTCGACCTGCTCCGCAAGGTGAACGGACGCACCCGCACCTCGGCGATCACCGCCGACCCGCACACGCCCGTCATGGATGCGGCCGACGACGTCGTCGTCCTCGCTTTCGCCGACGAGCGGTCGGTCGTGCAGACGCGCTTCGCCACCACCGCACTCACCTTGCTCCGCGCCCACCTCGGCCTGCACACCGACGCGGTCGTCCCGGACGCCCGCACCGCACTCGACACCGAGCTGCCGCAAGGACTCGTGGAGCGCGGCCAGTTCACCTTCCTCGGCACCGGCTGGACCGTGGGGCTCGCCCACGAGGCCGCGCTGAAGATGCGCGAGGCGGCCCAGGCGTGGACCGAGTCCTACCCCGCGATGGAGTACCGGCACGGCCCCCTCAGCATCACCACCGAGGGCACCGCGACCTGGATGCTCGGACCCGCGCCGGAAGGCCTCGCCGAGCAGGTGCGGGCCACCGGCGGACAGTGGGTGCCGAGCGGCCTCGACCCCCTGGCCGAACTGATCCGCGTCCAGCGCCTCGCCGTGGCCGTGGCGACGGCCCGCGGCCTCGACCCCGACCGGCCCCGCCACCTCACCCGCTCGGTGATCCTCTGAGACGCGCCCGCGAGGAGGGGCAGCCCCGCCCCTGACCCGCGTGATCCTCCGAGCAGCAGCACCAGCAAGGAGAAGCCGTGCCCCTCGTGACCACCGGCGAGCTCGTCACGCGCGCCGCCGGCTCCCACTCCGCCGTCGCCGCCTTCAACATCATCACGCTGGAACACATCGAGGCCGTAGTCGCCGGCGCCGAGACCACCGCGAGCCCGGTCGTGCTCCAGGTCAGCGAGAACGCCGTCACCTTCCGCTACGGCCGGCTGCTCCCGCTGGCCCGCGCCGCCGTCACCGCCGCCGAACGCGCCGCCGTGCCCGTCGCGTTGCACCTCGACCACATCCAGAGCGACAGCCTGCTGCGCCAGGCACCGGACGCGGGATTCAGCTCCGTCATGTACGACGCCGCGCGTCTGCCCTACGCCGAGAACCTCGCCGCCACCCGCGCCGCCGCCGACTGGGCGCACGCCCAAGGGCTGTGGATCGAGGCCGAGCTGGGCCAGGTCGGCGGCAAGGACGGCCGGCCGCCGCTGGACGCCCACGCGCCCGGCGCCCGTACCGACCCCGCCCAGGCCCGCGCCTTCGTCGCCGACACGGGGGTGGACGCGCTGGCCGTCGCCATCGGCAGCAGCCACGCCATGACGACCCGCACGGCCACCCTCGACCACACTCTCCTCAAAAGCCTCTCCGGCACCCTGGACGTCCCCCTCGTCCTGCACGGCTCCTCCGGTGTCCCGGACGGCGAGCTGACGGCGGCCGTCGCGGGCGGCATCACCAAGGTCAACGTCGGCACCGCCCTCAACATCGCCATGACCGGCGCCATCAGGGAGTTCCTCGCCGCGCATCCCGAGGCCGTCGACTCGCGCAAGTACCTCAGCGTGGGCCGGGAGGCGATGGTGCGGACGGTCGCGGCGATCCTGCGCACGCTCGCAGGGCCTAGCGCTTGACGGCCTTCAGCACCACGAACTTCGGGTCGCTCGCCACGAGGTGGCTGTTCCCGAACAGCCGCCGCAGCTTCAGGTGGTACCCGAGATGCCGGTTGCCGATCACCCACAGCTCACCGCCCGGCCGCAACGCCCGCCGCGCGCCCGTGAACATTCGCCAGGCGGTCGCGTCGGTCGTCGCCTGGTGCGAGTGGAACGGCGGATTGTTCAGCACCAGATCGACGCTGCCGGGCGCCACTGCGGCCAGCCCGTCGCCGACGTGGAACTCGGCATGCCCGGGCACCCCGTTCGCCTTGTACGTCGCCTCCGCCGAGGCCACGGCCTGGAACGACTCGTCCACGAACAGCACCTCGGCGGCCGGGTCGGCGAGCGCCACCGCCGTACCGACGACACCGTTGCCGCACCCGAGGTCCACCACGCGGGCCGCCCCGCTGGTCCGCGGCAGATGGGCGAGGAAGAACCGTGTGCCGATGTCGAGCCGGTCCGCGCAGAACACGCCCGCGTGGTTGACCACCGTGTGCCCGGACACCGGGCCGACGCCCTCGGGCAGCGCGTAGCGGTACGGCCATGGGTTCGCGGGCCGCTCGCGCGACGGATCCGGCGTGCACAGGATCAGACGGGCCTTCTTCTCCGCGAGCGACGTACGGGTCGGGCCGAGGATCCGCTCGAACAGGTCCAGCGTCGAGGTGTGGATCTCCTTCACCATGCCGGTGCCGACGACGACCGTGCCCTCGTGCACGGCGGACGCCAGCCGCAGCAGCTGGTCCTCCAGGAGCGCCAGACTCTTCGGGACGCGTACCAGAAGCACGTCGACCCGCTCGGGCGGCGGGTCCTGCGTCGTGAGCAGCGACACCGTGCCCGGCTCGACGCCGGCCCGGGTGAGGTTGGCCCGGGTGGCCTCCTGGGAGAGGTACGAGTCGGTGATCTGCACCGGCGCGTGCCGCGCGAGCGCCGTCACCAGCGCGCCCCAGCGGTCCCCGACCACCACGACCGTGCCCGACAGCGGGACGTCCTGGTCCGCGAGGTGCCTGAGCAGATACTCGTCGGAGGCGTCCCACGCGCGCAGGCGGTCACGTGGGTCCTCGGGAAAGCGGGCCAGCGCGAGCTCGCCCCAGGGCGTCGTCATACGGTCGTTCATGGTGCCGTCCAGGCTAGGGCCTGTCGGGCGGGTCAGGTCGCGGGGAGTCTGCGATGACTCGTCGAGGTAGGTGAGCGGGGGTCGCCACGACGAGCCGGTGCCGGCCCCCGCGTCCGCGGCCCGACCCGCCGGACAGGCCCTGGCCGCCGCAGCTCATGGGCGGTGCAGCTCATGGCCGCCGCAGCCCATGGCCGGTGCGCGAGGATGGAGGGCATGGACGCCGAACTGTTCCCCAGGGAGCGCACGGAGGTCGCGCCCGGCGCGGTGCACGTGCCGGACTGGCTGGACGGGGACGCCCAGCGTGAGCTGCTGCGCGCCTGCCGGGAGTGGGCGCGGCCGCCCGCGGGGCTGCGCACGGTCCGCACCCCGGGCGGCGGCACCATGACCGCCCGGCAGGTCTGCCTGGGCTGGCACTGGTACCCGTACGCCTACGCCCGGACGGTCGCCGACGGCGACGGCACCCCGGTGAAACCCTTCCCGGCATGGCTCGGCGACCTGGGCCGGCGCGCGGTGACCGAGGCGCTCGGCGCGAAGTCGGCGACCGGAGCCGCGTACGACATCGCGCTGATCAACTTCTACGACGGCGACGCCCGCATGGGCATGCACCGCGACAGCGACGAGAGGTCCGACGCGCCGGTGGTGTCCCTGAGCCTCGGCGACACCTGCGTCTTCCGTTTCGGCAACACCGAGACCCGGACGAACCCGTACACCGACGTCGAGCTGCGCAGCGGCGACCTGTTCGTGTTCGGAGGACCGGCACGGCTCGCCTACCACGGAGTGCCCCGGGTACGTCCGGGGACGGCGCCCGGCGTGCTGGGGCTGGCCGGGCGGCTGAACGTGACCCTGCGCGTGAGCGGCCTCTAGGCCACCGCCGGCGCAGCAGCGGATCATGGGAGACTCGCCCTCATGAGTGGCAAGGCGGACCCCCGGACGGCGGGGGAAGGGACCACCTCGAGAACGCGGCTGGACCGGGGGCGCGGAGCCCTCGGGCCCGCGCTGGAGCTCGTGCACACCGGGCGCGCCCCGACCCGCGCCGTCCTCACCGCCGAACTCGGCGTCACCCGCGCCACGGCCGGCGCGGTCGCCGCGGAACTGGAGGCGTTGGGCCTTATCCGCGTGGACGCCCGTCCCGGCGCCGCCGCCGGATCCCAGGGCCGCCCCTCGCACCGGCTGGACCTCGCCGAGGACGGCCCCGTGGCTCTCGCCGCGCAGGTGCACGCCGACGGCTTCCGGGCCGCGCTGGTCGGTCTCGGCGGGCGGATCGTCGCCACCGCGCCCGGCTGCGAGACCGTCGACGCCGACCCGGCGAAGGTGCTGGGCTCGGTGGTGGAGGCGGGCGCCGAGCTGCTGCGCGAGACCGGCCGGCGGTGCGTGGGCGCCGGGCTCGCCGTACCGTCGGCGGTCGCCGAGCCGGCGGGGCTGGCGCTGAATCCGCTGCATCTGGCGTGGCCGGCGGGAGCGCCGGTGCGGGAGATCTTCGCCGAGTGCGTGCGGGCGGCCGGGATCACCGGCCCCGCGTTCGCGGCCAACGACGTCAACCTCGCCGCGCTCGCCGAGCACCGGCACGGCGCCGGGCGGGGCTCCCGCGATCTGCTGTGCGTGGCCACCGGGCACCGCGGCGTCGGCGGCGCGCTGGTGCTCGACGGGCGGCTGCACACCGGCAGTTCGGGCCTGGCGCTGGAGGTAGGGCACCTCACCGTCAACCCCGAGGGCCGCCCCTGCCACTGCGGCGGCCGCGGCTGCCTCGACGTCGAGGCCGACCCGCTCGCCTTCCTCACCGCGGCCGGCCTCGAACCCGGCCCCGAGGTGTCCCTGCTGAAGCAGGCCGACGACCTGATCCGGCACGAGTACACGGACCCCGCCGTCCGCACGGCCGCCGAGGCCCTCATCGACCGGCTGGGACTGGGTCTCGCCGGTCTGGTGAACATCCTCAACCCCGACCGGATCATCCTGGGCGGCCTGCACCGCACCCTCCTCGACGCCGACCCCGAGCGGCTGCGGGCGGTGGTCGCCGATCGCAGCCTGTGGGGCCAGAGCGGGGGAGTGCCGATCCTCGCCTGTTCCCTGGACCACAACAGCCTCGTGGGAGCCGCCGAGTTGGCGTGGCAGCCGGTACTGGACGATCCGCTGGGAGCCCTGGCCGAGGCCTGAGACCGGCCGGTCGCAGCGGTGGGGCGCCGCCAGGTACCTGCCAGGCCCCGCACGACGCCGTGCGGAAGCAGCCGCCGGAAGCTGATCTGGGCCGCCGTGATCCTCGGGTTCGTCACCATGGTGCGCCGCACCCCGGGGCGCGGCCGCCGGGTGCCGTGGCGCGCGACGGACGACGGCCGCCCGACCGGCGACTCGCCCATCGCCATCATCGGCCGGCGCTTCGCCTCCGGCGAGATCGACGAGGACGAGTACTGGCGCCGACTGTCCGTCCTGGACGAGCAGTTCGGCCGCACCGGCAAGGGCGGAGCGGCGTGACCACCTCGATCCGCGCCGCCGTTCCGAACGCCGTCCGAACGCCGTCCGGGCGTACGGCTCCGGGGGCGCGGCCGTGCGGGCCCGGACGGGGTGAGTGTCCGGCCCGGCTCACCGCCCGGTCAGCCGGCAACGGCCGACCGGGCGGGAGTGTGTTCGGGCGCGCGGCCGACCGGCTCGACCTCCGCGAACCGGCGCACCGGTTCCGTGAGCGTACGGCGGGCCGGATGCGGCGGTGCCTTCATGGCGGGGGCCGTCGTGGGCAGCGTGAACCACACGATCTTCCCGTTGTCGCCGTCCGGCCGAACGCCCCAGCTCTCGCTCAACGCCGCCACCATGGCGAGCCCGCGCCCGCAGGTGGCCAGCGGATCCGCGTCGGCCACGACGGGCAGACGGGGGTCACGGTCGTGCACCGACACGGTGAGCCGGTCGAGCAGGAGCTCGATCTCGACGGTGCATGTCTTGTCGGGTTGCGCGTGCCGGTGGACGTTGGAGAGCAACTCCGTCACACCGAGCGCCGCTCGGTCTATCAGGGGATCCAGATGCCAGTAGCGCAACTGCGCAGATACGATTCTGCGGACCTGGCCGATCCGCGACGGCAGGGCTTGGAGCTCCACCGTGCAGTGCCTGCTTGGGTGACTGATCACGGCTGCGACTCCCCGACGTGAGGTCCGGAAGAACACGGAGTTCGGATCCAGCAGCGCCTGCGTGAAAACGGCCGCCTGCTGTCGTGTCCGGCGGGCTGGTTCGCAGCGTTATCGCCGGTAAACCCAGAGTGACGTGAGACCAGAGTGGCGCAAGGGGTCTGAGGCCGCAACTCGCGGTGTTCCGGACGGGGGGTGGCAGGGTTGTGTCTCGGCCACTTCGGTGCGTGCCGCCCGTCGGAGCCGGTCCGCCCCGGCTCGCGCCGCCCGTCGGAGCCGGTCCGCGTCGGCGCGGAGCTGCGACACCCGTCAGGTGCCACGCCCCGCCGCCCTGCGGACGGCTTCGATGAACCGGCGTGCCGCGGGTGGCCCCGGCTCGCCGGGGGCGGGGTCCTGCTCGCCCAGGGTCAGCACGTAGCGCTTGCCGTTGAGGTCGGCCAGCGCGCGGTCCCCGGAGGCGAACCACGGCTTCGACGCCCGCACGGCCTGTACCGGCGCGCTGTCGATCTCGCTGCCGTAGCTGGTGAGCAGTTCCACCCGGCCGCCGCTGATCCGGACCTGCCCGGCCCGGGTGAGGGAGCGCAGGCCCTTCCCGATCCGCACGCCCAAGGCCGTGAACTCCGGCTCCGCCATAACCTCCCGCCCCCTCGTCGCCTGCGGGTCCTCTTCCGGGTGTCCGTCCCACCCGGTGCAGTCTGCACGGCCCCGCAGTCGCGCACCAGTGCGCACATCACCAAGGCATAGGCCACCCGGTGCACTCACGCGAATGCGCCCCCGGACGGGTCGGCGGGAAGGGCGTTCCCGGCCGCCGTGGGTGGGGTGCGGTCACGGTCCGCCGCGGGTGGCGTGAAGGACGCCGGCCCAAGGGAGATGCCTGGGCGGACGGCCAGCGGCGCGCCGGTGCTCCGCCCCGCCCCCATGGCCCCCTTTGAGCGCCCCAAAGATGCGTTTATGCAGGTGAGGAGCGTGCGCAAGCTGCTTATGATCGGTGTGTCGGCCGCGCGACCCGCCGTCGGCGTGCAGCCCTAAGGAGTTCCGCCGTGACCACCCCCCAGCAGACCCGGACCGGCGCCACCCTCGACGTCGACCGCACCGACTCCACCTATCGCGCCTGGCTGAAGGACGCCGTCCGCAAGGTCCAGGCCGATGCCAACCGCTCGGCCGACACGCACCTCCTCCGCTTCCCCCTGCCGGAACACTGGGGCATCGACCTCTACCTCAAGGACGAGTCGACCCACCCCACCGGCAGCCTCAAACACCGCCTCGCCCGCTCGCTGTTCCTCTACGGCCTCTGCAACGGCTGGATCCGTCCGGACCGCCCGGTGATCGAGGCGTCCAGCGGCTCGACGGCCGTCTCCGAGGCGTACTTCGCGAAGCTGGTCGGCGTCCCCTTCATCGCGGTGATGCCCCGCACGACGAGCGCCGAGAAGTGCCGCCTGATCGAATTCCACGGCGGTCGCTGCCACTTCGTGGACGACTCCCGCAGGATGTACGAGGAATCCGCCCGCCTCGCGGCCGAGACCGGCGGCCACTACATGGACCAGTTCACCTACGCGGAACGGGCCACGGACTGGCGCGGGAACAACAACATCGCCGAATCCATCTTCCGCCAGCTGGAGTTGGAGCGGTTCCCGGAGCCCGCGTGGATCGTCGCCACGGCCGGCACCGGCGGCACCTCCGCGACCATCGCGCGCTACGTGCACTACATGCAGTACGACACGCGTGTCTGCGTCGCCGACCCGGACAACTCCTGCTTCTTCGAAGGCTGGACGACCGGCGATCCGGACGTCACGTGTGACTGCGGCTCCCGTATCGAGGGTATCGGCCGTCCCCGGATGGAACCGAGCTTCGTGCCCGGGGCGATCGACCGGATGATGAAGGTGCCGGACGCGGCGAGCGTGGCCGCCGTCCGCGCCCTGGAGCAGGGCATCGGCCGCAAGGCGGGCGGCTCGACGGGCACCGGGCTGTGGAGCGCCCTGAAGCTCGTCGCAGAGATGGTCGACGAGGGCCGTACCGGCAGCGTCGTCACCCTGCTGTGCGACCCGGGCGACCGCTACCTCGACAAGTACTACTCGGACGTCTGGCTGGCCGATCAGGGCCTGGACATCGCCCCGTACAGCGCGGCCATCGAATCACTGCTGGCCACGGGCGTGTGGCCGCACTGAGGCGTACCGCCGCGGCCTTCGACCCATTGCCGGTCACGGGTGTCCGGCCTGGACTGAGGCGTGCCGCGGCGGCCGTGGCCCGCGGCAGTCGGCTCGCTGCCGGCCACGGGCGTCCGGCCGGACCGAGGCGTGCCGCCCAGGTCCTCGACCCGCTGCCGGCGCCGGTGCCGGCCCGGCCCGGCCGAGGCGCCCTGTCGCGCCGGCCGCCGGTCCAGCGCGTCCGGTCCGGACGAGGCTCCCTACCGCGTCAGCCGACGGTCCAGTGCCGCCACCGCGTTGCAAAACGCCCGTCCCAAGCCCGGCCGCGCCAGCCTCAGCACCGCGCGGAGGGGCGGCGGTCCGTCGGCCGCGAACGTCCACTGCACCCGCGTACCGGTACCGGCGGGCGTGAGCCGCCACTCCTCGACCAGCGCGCGGACGCCCGGGGCGTTGGTCTCGTCGATGCGGTACGCGTACACCTCGGGCCCCTTCGCCACGAGGACCGTCTCCGCGACCCGCGTACCGCCCCGCAGTCTGATCTCCCGCCCGGTACCGTCGCCGGTCGGCCGGGCCAGCGCCACCGCCGAGAACCACTGCGGCCAGTCGGCTACTTCCTCGGCCAGCGCGTGGAAGACGGACTCGGGGGAAGCGGCGATCTGCCGTACGAAGACCAGTCGTACCGGAGCGGATCGGACGAAGTCGACGTCCACCGGAAGCAGTCGGCGCGCCATGCGAAACCCCCTGTGCGACGGGCAGGGACAGGGCCGCTCACCCTAGTCGGCGCTCCGCCGCGTGTCTGCGCCGCGCACGGGATCAGAGCTCGTCGGCGCTCTCGTCCTCGCCTGCCACGATCAGCTGCCGCAGATGCTCCGCTATCTCCTCGCGCGCCTCGTCGGCCAGCCCGGAGTCGGTCACCAGGGTGTCGACCTGGTCCAGCGTCGCGAACGAACTCAGCCCCACCGTGCCCCACTTGGTGTGGTCGGCGACCACCACGACCCGCCGCGCAGACTGCACCAGCCGCCGGTTGGTCTCGGCCTCAGCGAGGTTCGGCGTCGACAGACCGGCCTCCGCCGATATCCCGTGCACGCCGAGGAACAGCACGTCGAAGTGGAGGGTGGCGATGGCCTGGTCGGCGACCGGCCCCACCAGGGAGTCGGAGGGCGTGCGCACCCCGCCGGTCAGTACGACGGTGGCGGCGCCCTGCCGCTGGCCGGAGGAGCGCTGCGCCGCGTGGAAGACGTCGGCCACCCGCACCGAGTTCGTGACCACGGTGAGGTCGGCGACCTCCTGCAGATGATGCGCCAGCGCGTACGTCGTCGTACCGCCCGACAGCGCGATCGCGGAACCCGGAGCCACCAACTGGGCGGCGGCCTTCGCGATGTCCTCCTTGGCGCTCAGCTCCAGACCCGACTTGGCCTCGAAGCCCGGCTCGTGGGTGCTCGCCTCCAGCACCGGCACCGCACCGCCGTGCACCTTCTCCAGGACGCCCTGGCGGGCCAGCGCGTCCAGATCGCGGCGGACGGTCATGTCGGACACCCCGAGCTTGCGGGTCAGCTCGTTGACGCGTACGCCGCCGCGCCGCCGCACCTCGTCCAGGATCAGGGCGCGCCGCTGCTCCGCGAGGAGGTTCTGATTCTCACTCACGTACGCTCCGGTCCTTTCCTCAAGCCGTCCTGCACACCCTCGCACCTGCTCCCACTAGGACATTCTCGCGCCCCCGGGGCGTGGGCGTCCCATATTCGCACGGCTTTGCCGGAGTCGCGCCACCGGTTGCCCGACGCGCACATGTCACTTGCGTCTCATCCGTTGCTCGGTCCTCACACGTATCGGGGAGATTCCGTGACGAGGGGTGTGCAACGCCTTTCCACGGGAGATCCTGGTGCCGCATGGACATGCCGACGGCGGGTCCGGGGGAAGTGCGGAAGACACGGGGGAAGTGCGGAGAGTGGAAAGCGCGCAGGAACGTGGCCTGGACGACGGGGCGACCGGCCCCACGGCACGGCCGGCGGGAACCGGGGCCACCCTGGAACTTCTGGTCCACGGCGTGGGCGGCGCCACGCCCGAGCAGATGCTGGACGATCCGCGCACCGTGCGGGTCTCCGGCGACGACACGGCGGCCGTCTTCCGCCGGGCCGACGACGTGGACGCGGAGAACCGTCCCGCCGGCCGCGAGACCGGCACCGACGGCCGCCCGGTGCCCGAGGCGTACGTCTGGTGCAACCTCACCTCCGGGAACGGCGCACGAGCCCTGTGGCTGCTGTTACTGCCGTTCATGGTGGCCAACCTCGCCCACTGGATGCGTCCCTCGGCCCGCGACCGCGCGCGCACGATCCGTCTCTACGGGCTGCTGGTGCGGCTCGTCGGGCTCAGCCTGACCGTGCTGCTGGTCGCGGCCGCGTGTGAGGTCGCCCTGGACCTCACGGCCTGGCAGTGCGCGGGCACGCGCGCGTGCGCGGAACGGCACACCTGGCTGGGCTTCCTGTCGCCCACCGCCTCGGGCGACGGCTGGTGGAGCCCGCCGGGCCGCCGGCTGGCCCTCGCGTCCCTGGTGCCCGCCGCCCTCGTCGGCCTGCTCTGGTACCTGTCCCGGCGCACCTGGAGCGCGTACGAGTCCGAGCAGCCGCTCGTCCGTGAACCCGAAGAGGACCCCGCCCGCAGCGCGCTCGGCCGCCCCGGCTTCTGGTACGGCAGGCGCCTGGTAGCCCGGCTGCGCGGCGCCCACACCGCCGCCGGACTGCTCACGGTCGCCGCCGCCGTCGTCCAGGCCGCCGCCCGGTACGACCGAGAGGCGGGCGGCCCGGCCGCCCTGGAGACGCTGGGCCGGGTGCTGGAGGCGGCGCTCGTCCTCGCCGCGGTCGCGGTGGTCGTGGTCGTCTGCCGGCGCGGCCGCAGCGAGAAGCACCTCGACCGGGAGATCGACGCCTCCTTCGTACGGCACCTGCCGCTCGCCGCCCTCGTCCTGCTCGCCCTCACCCTCGCGTACGCCGGCTGGGACCGCCCGGCATGGGAGTCGGGCGGCCGGCTGCCGGGCGACGTGGCCTTCGGTGGCATCGCCCTGGCCCAGGGCCTGCTGGTGATCGTCCTCGCCGTCGTCGCCCACCTGCTGTACCGCAGCGACCCCGACCCGCGCACGGCGATGCGGGGCCTCGCCGGACCCGCCGTCGCGATGCTGGCCTGCGCGCTGGGCGGCGTGATGTCCGGCGGTGTGTCCCAACGCGTCGCCGACTGGGTGGACGGCACCCGGGCCTCCCTTCCCGGCCCGCCGGTCGTGCTGACCTGGCAGGCTTCGGTGATCCCGCCGCTCCTCCTGGTCCTGCTGTTGCTCGCCGGCGGGCAGGCCTGGCGCGCCGTGCGGCTGGCCCGCGCCGAACGCGCCGTCGTGGAGGAGGACTACGCGGGAGAGGCCACGGACCCCGACCGCACCCGCCGTATCGCCCGCACGCGCGCGATGGCCACGCTCACCGACCGCGGCCCCCTCTTCATCGCCGCCGTTTCCACCGTCTCCCTGATCCTCGGCACGGCCGCGCTGGTCGGCGCGATGGCGACGGACAAGACCCCCAGCGCGGCCGCGCAGCACACCCACCCGTTCGTCCACGGCGCCGCCGACACCGCCCAGGCGCTCGGCTCCTGGCTGGTCGGCTTCGGCTTCATACTGTTCGTCGCCCTGGGCCGGCGCGCCTACAAGGACATGTCAGCGCGGCGCACCGTCGGCGTCCTGTGGGACGTCGGCACCTTCTGGCCGCGCGCCGCCCATCCCTTCTCACCGCCCTGCTACGCCGAGCGCGCGGTGCCCGACCTGACCTGGCGGATCACGACCTGGACCCGCACGACGGGCGGCCGGCTGGTGATCTCGGGCCACTCCCAGGGCAGCGTCCTCGCCGCCGCCGCTGCCTGGCAGTTGCCGCCGGCCGTGCGCGGGCGGGTCGCGCTGCTGACGTACGGCTCACCGTTGGAGCGCCTGTACGGCCGCTGGTTCCCGGCACACTTCGGCCCGTCCTCGCTGGCCGCACTGCACGAGGAGGTCGACTGCTGGCGCAACCTGTACCGGCTCACCGACCCGATCGGCGGCCCCGTGCAGGTGTCCGACGGCGACGGTCCGCAGGTCGACTGCGAGCCGATGCGGGACCCCCTGGCCCACGCCCGCAGCGACCTCCACCCGCTGCCCGCCCCGATCCTCGGGCACTCCGACTACCAGGCCGACCCGACCTTCGACCGGGAGCGTGGCCACCTGCTCGACCGGCTCCACCCGGGGCTGCCGGGCCAGCGCCCCGGGGACACGTTCCGACCGCCCACGCTCAGGTGAGGTCGGGCAGATCCTCCGCGTACAGCAGGGTCAACTCGTCCGTGCTCGGCTCGTCGACCTGGGCGACGCGG
Source organism: Streptomyces sp. NPDC086077 (assembly GCF_040686175.1). NCBI lineage: Bacteria > Bacillati > Actinomycetota > Actinomycetes > Kitasatosporales > Streptomycetaceae > Streptomyces > Streptomyces sp. NPDC086077. The sequence continues at coordinate 46,093 of NZ_JBFBJT010000001.1, forward strand.
CTCGCGTGGCGTTCCACCATCGCCTCGAAGGTCTGCCGCGCGGTCCGGCCGTTGCCGAACGCGGGGCCCTTCGGGATGGCCGTGAAGTACTTCAGCAGGGCGTCCGCGGCACCCGGCGCCAGCCGGTACTCGTGCTCCTCCGCCTGCTGCTCCACGATCCGCAGCATCTCCTCGGGGCCGTAGTCGCTGAAGGTGATGGTGCGTGAGAAGCGGGAGGCCACACCGGGGTTGGTGGACAGGAAGCGCTCCATCTCGGCCGTGTAGCCCGCGACGATCACCACGACCGCGTCCCGGTGGTCCTCCATCAGCTTCACCAGCGTGTCGATGGCCTCCTTGCCGAAGTCCCGGCCCGCGTCCTCGGGGGACAGCGCGTACGCCTCGTCGATGAAGAGCACGCCGCCCCGGGCCCGTTCGAACGCCTCCTGGGTGCGGATGGCCGTCGAGCCGATGTGCTCGCCGACCAGATCGACACGGGACACCTCGACCAGGTGGCCCTTGTCCAGCACCCCGAGCGAGGCGAGGATCTCGCCGTACAGCCGCGCGACCGTGGTCTTGCCGGTGCCGGGGGAGCCCGTGAAGACCAGGTGCCGCTTGACCGACGCGGCCTTCAGGCCCGCCTGCTGCCGACGCCGGCCCACCTCGATCATGTCGGTGAGCGCCCGCACCTCGCGCTTGACGCTGTCCAGGCCCACCAAGGCGTCCAGTTCACCCATGACGGCCTTGGAGGTCCGGGCAGGTGTCTGCGGCTGCGCGGCGGTGACGAGCGGCTCCTGCTCGGTCGTGCGCTGCCCGGGGATCGCGCCCAGCAGCCCCGGCGTCTGACCGGCGCTCTGTACGGCGGGCTCGGGGGGCGCCGTGGGGGTGCGCAGTCCCGCGCTCTCGTCGCTGGTGCAGTCCTCCACGACCGGTCCCGTGCCCGACTCGGCGTCGGGTCCGCCGTCCGCGAACTCGTAACCGCCGCGCGCGCACCGCTCCGTGCGGCACTTGCGGAGCGTAGTACGGCAGCCGTCGAGCACGTGGAAGCCGTAGCCGCCGCTGCCCCGCACCCGGCAGTCGAGGAAGCTGCCGCGGCCGCCCGCCGAGACGTAGAACCCTGCCTCGGCGGGGGAGTCGACGGTGCACCGCTCGATGGTGGGGTCGGCGCCCTTGGTGACGATCACGCCGGTCTGGGTGCCGTCCAGCGTGCAGTTGCCGAGGGTGCCGCCGCTGCCGTGGTCGCGGAACCACGCGCCGGTCGCGGCGTCCCTGATCCGGCAGTCGTCGAGCTGTGCGGTCGCCCCGTCGCTCACCGACACGGCCGTGTTGCGCACCTGGAAGAGGTCGCTGTCGACGACGTCCACGCGCGAGCCGCGGTCGAGGACGAACAGCGCGTCGGGCACGTCGTGCACCCGGCAGGAGTCCAGCACCGCCGTGGCGCCGTCGCTGACCCAGACCGCCGGGTAGTCGCCGGTGCTGTCGAAGATCTCGCACTGGTTGGCGTCCACGCGGGTGCCCGGGTCCCACACCGACAGGCCGTTGCGTCCGAACTGCCGCACGCTGGTGCGGGTCAGTGTCAGGACGGAGCGGGAGCGCAGGTCGACAGCGTTCTCCGGGATGTCGTGGATACGGCAGTCGGCGAGGGTGAGCACGGCGTCCGTGTCGAGGGTGACACCGTCGGAGGTGGTGCGGTGGACGTCGCAGTCGGTGAGGTGGGCCGTGGCCCGGCCGGTGATCTGCACACCGCTGCCGCGGACCTCGTACACCTCGCAACCCACCGCCTCCAGCGCGGAGTTCTCCCCGGTCGCGGTGAGGCCCGAACCGGCGGCGTGGTGCACCCGGCAGCGCTCCAGACGCGGATGCGCGCCCCCGCGCACGGCCACGCCGGCCTGCCCGGCGGCGACGACCTCGCAGTCCTCGAACACCCCGGCGCCGCCGTCGACCACGGCGATCCCGATGCCCGCCGGGTTGTCGACGGTGCACCGCCGCACGGTCGGCCGGGCGCTGCCGCGCACCTCGATGCCGGCGGCGGACCGGGTGACGACCCGGACGTCGGTCAGCTCCGGCGTGCCCTCCTCGACGAGCAGCGCGGGCGCCGCCGCGTCCTGGCCCTCCACGTGCAGGTCCTGGATCACCGCGGAGGCGCGCACGGTGAGCGGCACCCCGTCGACGGGCGCGATTCGCACCGAGCCGGGGGAACCCTCGGGACCGCGCAGGGTCACCGCCCGCTGGACGACGAGGTTCTCCCGGTAGGTCCCCGGGGCGACGGTGAGGACGTCACCGTCGGCCGCGGCCTCCAGGGCGGCGGCGAGCGAGGCGTACTCACCTGTGCGGCGCCGCCACCGCGATGTACCGGCGTGCGTCACCTGGACCGTGCCCTGTGCCATGGCGTTGCTGTGCCCCCACCTCGGTCGTACTGATGGCTCGTTCGCCCTCGGGGCACCACAGCCGGTGCGGACCCCGGACCGCGCCCGGCCGCTGAAGCCGTGGCACGCTCGCGCGCTCGACACCGGCGCGCCCCTGAAGCTAGCTCGCGCGCAGGTCGATGCCGAAATTCGCTTCGGCCGGTCCACCGTAGCGTGCGCGCGGACGCCGGGTTGACCGGAGCCGGAAGGCCGTCAGCTGCCCGTGCCGGTCCTGCCCCAGTCCGGACCCGCCCGGTCCCATGCCTGGTCCCAACGCGCGTACCGGCGGAGGACCATGCGCCACACGACGAGCCGTCTGCCGGCCTCGGCCAGGCACATGGTCAGCAGGGCCGCGCCGACACCGGCGAGCACGGCGTGCGTCGTCGCCGTGGCGGGGTCCAGCGGGCGGGCCACAGTGCGCCCCTGCTCGTCGGTCCAGAGCGCGAACCGGTCGCCCGGCTCGGGGTTCCATGACACCCCCCCGGCGGAGCCGTTCACCCGCGGCACCGGTCGAAGAGAGAGCGACATCGCCTGCGCCCCGGATCCCCCACGAACGCCTCACGAACGCCTCACGAACGCCTCACGAAGAATTCAACGCCCGGGTCGCGCCACCGGGTTCCCGACCGGCCGCCCTGCTGGGCGGCATCGCTCATTCGAGGACGCGCACCGGGTCACCGACGCGGATCGTGCCCGGGGACCGGGGCACGAGATGCTGTCCGAAGACCAGGCTGCCGCGGATCCTGCGGTGCCGTCCGAGGGTGCGCAGGGGCTCCCGGCCGCGCTCGGCGGTGTCCTGGTCGGTCGTCGTCACGACGCACCGGCCGCACATTTTGGCCACACGGAACTCGACCTCGCCGACGGCGATGCGCCTCCAGTGATCCTCGGCCCAGGGCGCGGTGCCCCCGACGACCACGTTCGGCCGGAACCGGTTCATCGGCAGGGGGCCCTCCTCGGCCAGACCGTCCTCTGCGATCAGCGAGTTCAGGGCGCCGAGCGAGGCGGCCGAGGTGAGCAGCAGCGGGCAGGCGTCGGCGAACGAGACCGTCTCGCCGGGCAGCGCGTATTCCGGGTCGACCGGCCGGCGCGTGGCCGGGTCGTCCATGTGGACCAGACGCGTGGGCACACCGAGGTACGCGCTGCACCATGCGTGTGCGGACCGGCCGGCGAGGACCCCCTCCACCTTGTTGCCGAAGATGTCCAGCGTGATCGTGCCCGCCGCCTCCGGGACGGGCACGATCAGCGGATCCAGGCCGGGGCCGCACAGCCGGACGCCGCCGGGCACGAGCTCGGCGGCGGCCAGCGCGAGGCGCGGTTGCTGGCGTTGGGTGACGACCCTTCCCCCGTCGTCGATCAGCACCCAGCGTCTGTCCCCGGCCAGCCCCCAGGGCTCCACGACGGCCTCACGGGGCGCCAGGCCCCGGAACGCCTTGACCGGATGGACATGAATCGACAGCAGCTCCGCGTTCCCCATGAGGCCATCGTGCCAGTCGGCGCCGACGACCTCACCGAGAGATCAGTAACCCCGGTACTGCTGGTTGTTGTACGGGTCCTGGTACGGCGCCGGGTTGGGCCGGGGAGCCGCCGGGCGCATCGCCTCGTAACCCGTGCCGCCGGGCGCCGCGGGGCGCGGCTGCTGCGGGCCGGGATAACCGCGCGGCGGGCCCGCCTGCTGCGGGATGTACGCCGTCGGCGCCTGCTGCAGCGGAGCGTGGTGCTGCGTCTGCGGGTAGCCGTACGCGGGCTGGGAGGGGGCCGCCGGGAGGGCGGGCAGCGCGGACGGGAGGGCGGGCAGGTGGCTGCCCGGGGTGTCGTACGCGGCGGGGACCCGGATCGGGGCGATCTGCGGGGTGCCCCGTTCGGCGACGAGCGAGTCGTAGATCGGGGTGTCCGGGAAGGAGGCGGAGTAGTAGCCGCCGCCATAGGTGGAGCGGGGGGAGGTCATGGCACATAAGTTAAGCCCACGATGTGCTGGTTGGGGAGACCGATAAGAGGGTTGTTTTCCGTGTCGGCGGTGACGTGGGATCCCCAATGCGAGCGAACTTGGGAAAAAAGGGCACCAGACGGTGTTCGGATCGTGTAAAAGCTCAGTTCCCAGGCGGTTACCGGCGGTTGACCACTCGTCTTTTCGCGCTCCTCATGGGCGTCCGGCGTCCTGGGCAATACGTTGGGAGACGCGAAGAACGCGATGGGATGCCGGGGCGTGAGACCTGGCGTGGTGACAGCTGATGGGGGCGGACATGTCAATGCCGAAGGGATCGAACGTCCCGGTGCCGACGACGGCGCTGCGGGTCGAACTGGGGTGGCGCTCCGGGCCCGGAGTGCCCGACACCGACGCCTCGGCACTGCTGCTGGTCGGCGGCAAGGTCCGCTCGGACGCGGACTTCATCTTCTACAACCAGCCACAGCACTCCTCCGGAGCGATCCGGCACGAGGGCAAGCGGGATGCCGGCGGCCAGGTCACCGACACCCTGATCGTCGACCTCACGCGCGTGGAGCCGGCCATCGAGACGGTGGTGCTCGTCGCGTCCGCCGACGGCGGGACGTTCGCGCAGGTGCCGGGTCTGTACATCGAGGTCAAGGACGCCGGCCGGGGAACGGTGGCGGCGCGGTTCGACAGCGCGGGCGCGACCGTCGAAACGGCGTTCGTGCTCGGCGAGTTCTACCGGCGCCAGGGCGCCTGGAAGTTCCGTGCCGTCGGCCAGGGGTACAGCAGCGGCCTGGAGGGCCTGGCCACGGACTACGGCATCACGGTGGACGAGCCGCAGCACAACGCGCCCAGCGCGCCGCCGGTCACCCCGGTCCGGCCGGCGACCGTCCCCCCGCCCGTCCCGGCCGCGCCGCCGGTCTCCCGTCCGGCTCCTCCCGCCCCGCCCGCGCCGGTCCAGCTCACCAAGGTCACGCTCACCAAGGCGTCCCCGTCGGTCTCGCTCACCAAGCAGGGCGGAACGTCGGGTGCCATGCGTGTGAACCTCAACTGGCAGGTGCGTAAACAGTTCTCGGGGTGGGGCAGCAAGCGCGGCCGGGCGGTCGCCCTGCACGCGGACCTCGACCTCGACCTGTGCGCCCTGTTCGAACTCAACGACGGCAGCAAGGGCGTCGTGCAGGCCCTTGGCAACACCTTCGGGTCGCTGCACCAGCCGCCGTACATCCACCTCGACGGCGACGACCGCACCGGTGCCCTGGCGAGCGGTGAGAACCTCACCATCAACCTCGACCACAAGCAGGCGTTCCGGCGCATCCTCGTCTTCGTCACCATCTACGAGGGCGCCCGCTCCTTCGCCGACCTGCACGCCACCGTCACCCTGCATCCGCAGTTCGGCGCGCCGATCGAATTCTCACTGGACGAGTGCACGGTCCCCTCCCCGGTGTGCGCGCTCGCGCTCATCACCAACACCGGCCAGGACCTGGTCGTCCAGCGCGAGGCCCGCTACCTGGTCCCCGACCGCGGGGTGAGCATGCAGCGCGCCGTCGACCACGCCTACGGGTGGGGCATGAACTGGACGCCCGGCCGCAAGTGAGCCCGCGGCCGGCTCACCCCTCGTCGGGGACGGCGTCCGGACGCGTGTACGTGCGGCCCTTCCAGGCCGCACCCCGTCCCCTGTAGTGCTGCACCGCCGAATCGACCGTCATGAGGAGGTACAGGGACGCGGTGAGCGGCAGCAGCGGAGCGAGCCACGGCGGCTGCGCGTAGTAGCGGAGCATGGGGAGGTACGTCCCCGTCATCACGAGCCAGGCCAGGGCGCCCAGCGCCGCGGTCGCGGTACCCCCCAGGGCCAGGCCCGCGACGAGCGCGACGGGCGGCACCAGGTACACCACCGCGAGCCCGGCGACCGTCCCGGCCAGCACGAGGGGGTTGTGCCGCAACTGGGCGTAGGCACTGCGCGAGACCATGCGCCACAGATCGTGCAGCCGGGGATACGGGCGCACGCTGTCCACCCGCTCCGCGAGCCCCAGCCAGATCCGCCCGCCGCCGCTGCGGACCGCCCGAGCGAGAGCCACGTCGTCGATGACGGCGTGCCGGATGGCGTCGGGGATCCGCGCCCGCTCGGCGGCCTCGGTACGCAGCAGCACACAGCCGCCCGCCGCGGCCGAGGTCCGCGCGCCCTCCCGGCCGATCCGGCGGAACGGATACAGCTGCGCGAAGAAGTAGACGAAAGCCGGTACGACGAGCCGCTCCCAGAGGCTTTCGACGCGCAGCCGGGCCATCTGGGATACGACGTCGAAGCCGCCGGTGCGCGCCGCCGCCACCAGCTCGCGCAGACTGTCCGGCGCGTGCGCGATGTCGGCGTCCGTGAGCAGCAGGTACTCGGGGTCACGCGCGCGGGCGAGGCCGATGCCGTGGCGCACCGCCCAGAGCTTGCCGGTCCAGCCCGGCGGCGGCTCGCCCGGTGAGTCCACGGTCAGCGGCAGCCCCCCGTACCGGCGCGACAGCTCGCGCGCCAGCTCCCCGGTGCCGTCCGTGCTGCCGTCGTCCACCAGGAAGACCTCGGCCCGCCCGGGGTAATCCTGCGTGAGCAGTGACGGCAGGCCCGTCGGGAGCACCGCGGCCTCGTCGCGCGCGGGTACGACGACGCAGACGGACGGCCAGACGGCGGGTGGCGTCCGAGGCGGCAGGCGAACGTCCGTGCGCCAGAAGAAGCCCTGACAGAGCAGCAGCCACAGCCAGGCGGCGAGAGATCCGGCGACGATCCACAGGAGGGCGCTCACCCGCGCAGTCTGCCCCACCGGACCGGCCGCAGGAGGCCCATCGTCTATCGTGACCGGGTGAAGATCGCGCTCATGGACTCCGGAATCGGTCTGCTGGCGGCCACCGCAGCGGTACGGCGCCTGCGACCCGACGCCGATCTCGTGCTCTCCCTCGACCCCGACGGCATGCCCTGGGGACCCCGCACGCCACAGGACCTCACCGAGCGCGCCCTGGCCGTCGCCGAGGCGGCCGCCGCGCACCGTCCCGACGCGCTCATCGTCGGCTGCAACACCGCCACCGTGCACGCCCTGACCGCCCTGCGCGCCCGCTTGGAGCCCGCCCTGCCGGTCGTCGGCACGGTCCCGGCGATCAAGCCGGCCGCAGCGGGCGGGGGACCGGTCGCCATCTGGGCGACGCCCGCCACCACCGGCAGCCCCTACCAGCGCGGGCTCATCGAGAACTTCGCCGACGGCGTCGACGTCGCCGAGGTGCCCTGCTGGGGACTCGCGGAGGCAGTGGAACGCGCCGACGAGACGGCCGTCGACATCGCCGTCGCCGCCGCGGCGGCGCTGACACCGGACGACGTCACGACCGTCGTGCTGGGCTGCACCCACTACGAACTGGTCGCCGAGCGCATCCGCGCCGCCGTGCAGCGCCCCGGCCTGCCCCCGCTCGCCCTGCACGGTTCCGCCGGGGCGGTGGCCGCCCAGGCGCTGCGGCGGATCGGCGCGCGTCCCGACCCGGCGACCACGCCTCTCGGCACGGTGACGGTGCTGCTGAGCGGCCGCGAGGGCGCGTTGCCGGCAGCCGCCCTGGCATACGAGGAAGGCCGCCTGCTCGCGGCCGCCAGCCCCGTACGGTGACCGCCGGTCACTGCCGGAAGCTGTCGGTCCGCACCGAGCCTTGCCCTCGTTCGTCACTGTGTGCGACCCCCTACCCGCTCAGCGAAACCTGAGTAGTCTCAATGACATGAGGCACCACCCCCACGGCAAGCGCACCTCGCACCCCGACATCTGGACGGGCCGGGCGACCAACCGGGTCCAGTGGTTGCTCGCGCTCGTCGGCGCCGCCTGCCTGGCGCTCGGCATCCAGCTGGCCGTCGCTTCCGCGTGGACGGACGAGGGTCTGGCGCCGCTGGTGATGTCCGTGGTCGGCTGCATCGCCGCCGGTCTGCTGGTGCTGTTCGGCACGCTCGCCTTCGTGCACGTCGCCCTGCGGGTGGACAAGGAGTGCCTCGAAGTGCGCTGCGGCCACATCGGGGTGCCGCGCCGCCGTATCCCGTTGTCGCAGGTGGCAGGCGCGGAGTTCGTGCCGCACGTCACCCCGCGCCAATGGGGCGGCTGGGGCTACCGCTGGCGGCCCGAGAAGGGCACCGCGGTCGTCGTGCGACGCGGCGAGGGCCTGGAACTGCGGCTGTGGGACGGCCACACGTTCACGATCACCGTGGACGACGCGGAGGCGGCGGTCCGGGTCATCAAGGAGCGCCTGCGGCCGACCACGCCGGGGGCCGTGCGCTGAGGCCGATGGCCGCCGTGAGCGGCTGCCCGGTTCACGACGCCGGCGCGGCGTGGCGGCCTCGCGGACAGCGTGGCGAGGATCACGGCACCGGGCGATCCGTGGGCAGGACGTCCTGCTGGTGCGTCGGCTCCTCCACCAGCGGTCGTGCGGTGGCCAGCCCCGCGAGCAGACCGGCTCCCGCCGACACCGCCGTGAAGCTGAGCGCGTTGCCCACCGCGGCGATGGCCGCGAGCGCCGTCAGTGCCGCGCCCGCGCTCAGCGCGACCGGCGTCGGCCGCGCGGTGCGCCACAGCGCGTACAGCAGCCAGCAGAAGGCCGCCGCGAGCAGCGTCACTCCAATGGCCCCCTGTTCGGCCGCCTGCTGAAGCACCGCGGAGTGCGGCTTGCCGTCGGACAGCGGCGCCACCGCCGAGGTCGCGCTGAGCTCCCCGAACCGCCCCGGACCGACCCCCAGGGCGGGGTCCTGGCGGGCCATCGACAGCGCGTCGCGCCACAGCTCCACGCGGTGCCCGGTCAGCGGACCCTCCAGGGCCGAGGCGAGCCCCGCGGGCAGCACGCCGCTCGCGACCGCCCAGTTCAGGCCGGTCACCGACGCCGCCACCGCGGCCAGGCCGGCGAGGCCGATCCACGGTGACCCATGCGCCCGGCCGCCAGCGAGCAGAGCAGGACTCCGGCACAGGCGACGACCCCGGTGATCGTGCCGAGCACGGCCGCGGTCGCCACGATGCCGGCCGCCGGCGCCCACAGGGCCGGACGCAGCGCCGGTACGACCGTGGACCAGGCGGCGCAGCACGCGGCGCCGGTCGCGAGCGTGAGCAGGGCGGCCGTGGCGCCTGCGTGTCCCAGCGGCACACCGGGCGGCGGCCCCGGGGAAAGGGGCGGAACGGTGATCGTCAGCACTGCTCCCGCCAGCGCGCCCGTCAGGGGCGCGGCGACCGGCGCGATCGCCCCGCAGATGCGGCCCGCGGCGTAACCGGCCGTGACGGCAAGCACCACCAGCAGCACGCCTTCCGGGCGTCCGCTTGGACGGCCGCCGTGATCAGCGACCAGAGCGCACAGGCGCCGAGCGCGACGACACCCCGCCGCGTCGGAGGCGCTGCGTCTTCCGCCGTCGGCCTGCGCATCGGCCAGACGTCACTCCCGTGGACCCCACCCGTCCCCTCGCCACCGGCCGTTCTCCCGACCTGTACGGGCCCGGGCCGTCCCGCCACGCGACCTGGGCTCGGCCACACCGTAACGGCTTGTGGGCAGTTTGTGGATATGTGTCGGCGACTTGTGCAGAAACGATGCGGCGGCGGCGTCCGGAGCGTCCCGACCGCGTTGTCGGCTGCGCGGCGGGCCGCCGTAGACTCCCGGAGTGACCGTCACCGCAACCTCCGTGGACGAGTCGGACGCCCCCACCCCGCGAACCGCGCCCGAGTCGCGCACCGCGCGGTCGCTGCGCCGCCTCGTCCCGGCCGCCGCCGCGGCGCTCTCCGGAGTGCTCCTCTACGTCAGCTTCCCGCCGCGCACCCTGTGGTGGCTGGCCCTGCCGGCCTTCGCCGTCTTCGGCTGGGTGCTGCGCGGCCGGAGCTGGAGGGCGGCCCTGGGTCTCGGCTACGTCTTCGGCCTCGGCTTCCTGCTGCCGCTGCTGGTGTGGACCGGCGTGGAGGTCGGTCCCGGCCCCTGGCTCGCCCTGGTGGTGATCGAGGCGATCTTCGTCGCCCTGGTGGGCCTGGGTGTCGCGGCGGTGTCCAGGCTGCCCGGCTGGCCCGTGTGGGCGGCCGCCGTGTGGATCGCCGGTGAGGCGGCACGCGCGCGCGTGCCCTTCCACGGCTTCCCCTGGGGCAAGATCGCCTTCGGGCAGGCGGACGGCGTCTTCCTGCCGCTGGCCGCGGTCGGCGGCACACCGGTGCTCGGCTTCGCGGTGGTCCTGTGCGGCTTCGGCCTGTACGACGTCGTGCGCCTGGGCCGGAAGGCGCGGCGCACGCGCGCGGTACGGCGGGGTGGGGCGGCCGTGGCGCTGCTCAGTGTGGCCGTGCCGTTGATCGGTGCCTTCGCGGCGCGTTCCCTGGTGAGCGACCGGGCCGAGGACGGCACCACCACCGTCGCGGTCGTCCAGGGCAACGTGCCGCGTGCGGGACTCGACTTCAACTCCCAGCGGCGGGCCGTACTCGACTACCACGCGCGCGAGACCGAGCGCCTGGCGGCCGAGGTCGAGGCGGGCAAGGTGGCCAAGCCGGACTTCGTGCTCTGGCCCGAGAACTCCTCGGACATCGACCCCTTCGCCAACCCCGACGCCTACGCGGTGATCGACGGGGCGGCCAAGTCGATCGGTGTGCCCATCTCGGTCGGCGGTGTCGTCGAGCGCGACGGCAAGCTCCTCAACGAGCAGATCCTGTGGGACCCGCAGAAGGGGCCCGTCGACACCTACGACAAACGGCAGATCCAGCCGTTCGGCGAGTACCTGCCGCTGCGCTCGGTGCTCGACATGATCAACGAGAGCTGGACGTCGATGGTCCGCCAGGACTTCAGCCGGGGCAGCGAGCCGGGCGTGTTCGCCATGGACGGCGCCACGGTCGGCCTCGTCACCTGCTACGAGGCGGCGTTCGACTGGGCCGTGCGCTCCGAGGTCGTCGACGGCGCGCAGCTGATCTCCGTGCCGAGCAACAACGCGACCTTCGACCGCAGCGAGATGACCTACCAGCAACTCGCCATGTCCCGCGTCCGCGCCGTCGAGCACAGCCGGACCGTCGCGGTTCCGGTGACCAGCGGCGTCAGCGCGATCATCATGCCGGACGGGACGATCACCCGGCGGACCGGCATGTTCGTCGCCGACTCGCTGGTCCAGGAGGTGCCGCTGCGCTCCTCCCAGACACCCGCGACCCGGTTCGGCATCCTGCCGGAGATCGCCCTGGTGCTGGTCGCGGCGGGTGGCCTCGGCTGGGCGATCGCCACCGGCGCGCGCGGACGGCGCGCCGGTGACGTCTAGCGGTACGCCCGCCGTACTCTCCCGGAAACCGTCCGGGACCGCGGAAACCGCCCGTTAGGGTCGCCCCATGGCCACTCCTGACTTCATCCGCACCCTGCGGGCGTCCGCCGGGCACCAGCTGCTGTGGCTCCCCGGGGTCACCGCGGTCGTCTTCGACGACGACGGCCGTGTGCTGCTGAACCGCCGCTCCGACACCGGACGGTGGTCGCTGATCGGCGGCATCCCGGAGCCCGGGGAGCAGCCCGCCGCCTGCGCCGTGCGGGAGGTCCACGAGGAGACCGCGGTGCACTGCCGGCCCGAGCGGGTGGTGATGGTCCAGGCGCTGAAGCCGGTCACGTACGACAACGACGACATCTGCCAGTACATGGACATCACGTTCCGCTGCCGGGCCGTCGGCGGCGAGGCACGCGTGAACGACGACGAGTCGCTGGACGTCGCGTGGTTCGACGTCGACGCCCTGCCGGACCTCCACGAGTTCGGGCTGCAGCGGATCAAGCAGTCCCTGTCGGACTCCCCCACATGGTTCGACCCCACGGCTTTTTGAAGAAGTATGGGGGACGACCACATGGGTCGGGGGGCGAGGGCTGCCTAGGGTCGGTCCCATGACCGCGTCCCGTGCCCTCCCGGGCCCCCACGCCCCTCTGCTCGACCTCGGCGGCCGCACGGCCCTCGTCACCGGCGCCGCCAGCGGCATCGGCCGTGCCTGTGCCCTGCGGCTCGCGGCCGCCGGCGCCAAGGTCAGAGCGGTCGACCGGGACGACGCCGGCCTGGAGGCGCTGGCCCAACACGCGGCGGGCCTGCCGGGCAGCCTCGAACCGCGCGTCCTCGACCTCACCGACCTGGACGCCGCCGAGGCCGCGGCCGCCGGCACCGACGTGCTGGTGAACAACGCCGGACTGCAGCTGGTCCGGCCCATCGAGGACTTTCCGCCCGAGGTCTTCCACACCGTGCTCACCGTCATGCTGGAGGCGCCCTTCCGGCTCATCCGGGGGGCGCTGCCGCACATGTACGGGCAGGGCTGGGGCCGTATCGTGAACATCTCCTCGGTGCACGGCCTGCGCGCCTCGGCCTTCAAGTCGGCGTACGTGGCCGCCAAGCACGGCCTGGAGGGGCTCTCCAAGACCGCCGCCCTGGAAGGCGCAGCGCACGGTGTGACCTCGAACTGCGTGAACCCCGGCTATGTGCGCACGCCCCTGGTCGAGAAGCAGATCGCCGACCAGGCCCGGGCGCACGGCATCCCTGATGAGCGAGTGCTGTCGGAGGTCATGCTGCAGGACAGCGCGGTCAAGCGGCTCATCGAGCCCGAGGAGGTCGCGGAGGCCGTGGCCTACCTGTGCGGACCCCAGGCGTCCTTCATGACCGGTGCGTCGCTCGTTCTCGACGGCGGCTGGACCGCGCACTAGTTCGACCCGTGTCCGGGGTGCCCGGAGTTTTCCACAGGGCTGACGGGGCGGCCCGGCGATGAGGAATCCTGTGACCATGTCCCGCGATCACGTGCAGTCCGCCGAGCGCCCCACCGGCGACCCCGAGGCATTCCTGGACGGTGCCGAGGCGCCGTTCCTGGAGCTGCTGGCCCGTGGTGCGTCCGCCGACGCCTACGAGCAGCCCGTGCTGCTGGCCCGCGCCCAGGGCCGGCCGCCATCGTGGATAGCGGCGCTCGAACACGCCAAGCTGCTCGCGCTGCGCGTGCGGTCGGAGCTGGAGGGGCGGCGGCGCCGGGAGGCCGAGCTGTCGGCGCTCTTCGAGACCGCCCACGACCTGGCCGGACTGCGTGACCTGGACGCCGTGCTGCAGGCGATCGTGCAGCGCGCCCGATCGCTGCTCGGCACCGATGTCGCCTACCTCAGCCTGAACGACCCGGCCCGCGGCGACACCTACATGCGGGTGACCGAGGGCTCGGTCGCGGCCCGCTTCCAGCAGCTGCGGCTCGGCATGGGGGAGGGCCTGGGCGGCCTGGTCGCGCAGACGGCCCGGCCGTACGTCACCGACGACTACTTCAAGGACGACCGCTTCCAGCACACCGACGCCATCGACACGGGTGTGCGTGACGAGGGCCTCGTCGCCATCCTCGGCGTGCCACTGATGCTCGGGCACCACGTGATCGGCGTGCTCTTCGCCGCGGACCGGCGCGCCCGGGTCTTCGAGCGGGAGCAGATCGCGCTGCTCGGCTCCTTCGCCGCCCTGGCCGCCGCCGCGATCGACACCGCCAACCTGCTCACCGAGACCCGCTCGGCGCTCGCCGGCCTGGAGCGCGCCAACGAGATCATCCGCGACCGCAGCGGCGTGATCGAACGCGCCTCCGACGTGCACGACCGGCTCGCCGAACTGGTGCTGCGCGGCGGCGGGGTGCACGACGTGGCCGCCGCCGTCTCCGAAGTCCTGGACGGCACGGTCGAATTCACCGACGCCACCGCGGCACCCGCGCAGGCCCTGGAGGCCTTCCGCACGGAAGGACACGCGGTACGGCACGGCGACGACTGGATCGCCGCCGTCGCCGCCGGCGGTGAACTGTTCGGCGCGCTGGTGCTGCGCGGCCATCCCGGCCTCGACCCCGTCGACCAGCGCACCCTGGAGCGCGCCGCGATGGTCACCTCGCTGCTGCTCCTCGCCCGGCGGTCCGCCGCCGAGGCCGAGCAGCGCGTCCGGGGCGAACTCCTCGACGACCTGCTCGACGCCCGCGACCGTGACCCGCGCCTGCTGCGTGAACGCGCAACCCGGCTGCACGCCGACCTCGACGCCACCCATGTCGTCCTCGCCGCCCGCCTCGACGGCCCCGCGGCCGACGCCGAGCAGGAGGCGGACGCCCGACGGCGGCTGTGGTCCGCCGCGTCCCACCTCGCCGCCACCCGGCACGGCCTGGCCGCCGCCCGTGACGGCGGCACTGTCCTGCTGCTGCCCCTGGACGCCGGTGACACCGCGACGGGCCTGGCCCGCCGCGCCGCCCGGCAACTGGGCACGGCCGTCCACGAGGCGGTCACGGTGGGCGCGTCCGCGCCGGTCGAGGACCTCACCGCCCACCCGGACGCGGTCGCCGCCGCCTATGACGAGGGACGGCGCTGCCTGGACGCCCTGCGCCTGCTCGGGCGCGCAGGGGACGGCGCCGCCGCCGAGGACTTCGGCTTTCTCGGCCTGCTGCTGGCCGGGGACCGGGACATCGGTGGCTTCGTCGACCGCACGATCGGCCAGGTGGTCGCGTACGACGAACGCCGGGGCACCGACCTGCTGCGTACGCTCGACGCCTACTTCGCCTGCGGGATGAGCCCGGCCCGCACCAAGGACGAACTCCACGTCCACGTCAACACGGTGGCCCAGCGTCTGGAGCGTGTCGGCCGCCTCCTGGGCGACGACTGGCAGACCCCCTCGCGCGCCTTGGAGATCCAGCTCGCCCTGCGCCTGCACCGCTTGGCGGCCTCCCCGATACGCACCTGACCCCCGCACGCACGCGGCGTACGGGGGCCCGGGCGGGCGGGTCAGACGGTGTGCGCGTCGGCTGCCTTGACCGTCGAGGACGCCGTGCCGGTGTCAGGATCGAAGTCGGCCAGATCCCGGTGACGGGTCTCCTTGGCCACCGCGACGGCGACGACCGTGAGGAGCGCGGCGGCGATCACGTACAGGGCGATCGGTGTCGAGCTGTCGTACTCGGACAGCAGGGCGGTGGCGATCAGCGGGGCCGGGGCCCCCGCCGCGACGGAGGCGAACTGGGCGCCGATCGAGGCGCCGGAGTAGCGCATCCGGGTCGCGAACATCTCGGAGAAGAAGGCGGCCTGCGGGGCGTACATCGCCCCGTGCAGCACGAGGCCCACGGTCACGGCGAGGATCAGGTTGCCGAAGCCGCCGGTGTCGATGAGCGAGAAGAACGGGAACATCCAAAGGCCGACGCCGACCGCGCCGATCAGATAGACGGGACGGCGGCCGATCCGGTCGGAGAGCGCGCCCCAGAGCGGGATCACCGCGAAGTGCACGGCCGACGCGATGAGTACGGCGTTGAGGGCGGTCTGCTTGGAGATGCCGGCGGCGGTGGTGGCGTAGACGAGGATGAAGGCGGTGATGACGTAGTAGCTGATGTTCTCGGCCATGCGGGCGCCCATCGCCACCAGGACGTCACGCCAGTGGTGGCGCAGCACGGCGACCAGCGGCATCTTCTCGGTCTGCGCGGTGCGGTCGGCCTTGCGCGCCTCGGCCTGCGCGAGCGCCTGCTTGAACACGGGCGACTCGTCGACGGACAGCCGTATCCACAGGCCCACGATCACCAGCACACCGGAGAGCAGGAAGGGAATCCGCCAGCCCCAGTTGTTGAAGGCGCTCTCGGACAGGACGGCGGTCAGGAAGGACAGCACACCGGTGGCGAGCAACTGCCCCGCGGGCGCGCCGGTCTGCGGCCACGACGCCCAGAAGCCGCGGCGTCGGGCGTCGCCGTGCTCCGAGACCAGCAGGACGGCGCCGCCCCACTCACCACCGAGCGCGAAGCCCTGTACGAGCCGCAGCACCGTCAGCAGGACGGGCGCCGCGCTGCCGATCGTGGCGTGCGTGGGCAGCAGGCCGATCGCGAAGGTCGCGCCACCCATCAGCAACAGGCTCAGCACCAGCAGCTTCTTGCGCCCGAGCCGGTCGCCGTAGTGCCCGAAGACCAGCGCGCCGAGCGGCCGGGCCGCGAAGCCGACGGCGTAGGTCAGGAACGACAGCAGCGTGCCGACGAGCGGGTCGGAGTCCGGGAAGAACAACTGGTTGAACACCAGCGCGGCGGCGGAGCCGTAGAGGAAGAAGTCGTACCACTCGATGGTGGTGCCGATGAGGGACGCGGCGACGATGCGCTTGAGGTTGTTCTGGGCTGGTGGAGCGGTTGCGGGCGACGACATCGGCACCACTTCCTGGGGTGTGACGGGGACGTTTGCGTGTCGCCACACCGTAGGAATCCGCAGGTCAGGCGCACATGTGGCGGGGCAACATAGTTCGGGGGTTGGCTATGCGTGTGGCCACCATGCCGGCTCGTGGAAAGGCGGTTGAGGGGATCGATGGTGGTCGAAACGGGTGCCGTCCGGGACGAGTAGTTCAGGGTGATTCGATGGTGCGGTGCTGACTCCCGTGCTGACTTGGGCACTCAGGTAGGCGCCGTTCCTGCGGGAGACGTAGGCCTTGTCAACGCGCACCCGGCTCGGCCGGGGTGCGCGGTCTACCGAACCTCAGCCGGAGCACTCTGATGCGGCCCAGGACGACCTCGGACCGCGGGGAGTCCCCGCGCTGCCCGACCGTGATCGCGACCGCGCCGCGAACAAAGGTCATCTCACGGCCGAGATCCACTTTCGACACACGCCTCAGGCGCCGTGCGTGCCCAGGACGTCGAAGGTCCCGCTGATGCGGTACCAGGGGCGACCGGTGAAGGCCGAGGCCCCGCCCCGCCGTTCGTTCTCCCGGAGAACGCTGCCCCGGGGCCCGACTCCGGTGCTTGATCAAACGGCTCGGTCGACTTGCACGTTCCCGCCAGGCCGCCGGGCAACTTCAGGCCCTGTCTTCGGTCGTGACCGGGGGGCGGTGTACGCAATTGTCAGGCGTACGGTCAGTGGTGGCTCTCGGTGAATGAACTGGCCCTGCACTTGGCGGGGCTGCGCCAGCCGGGGGCCTGACCGAGGCCCGTGCAAGCGCCGGCACCGGGTCGCCGCGGCTCCGGGTCCGGAGGGCGGCGCCCGTTCCGGCTCACTGCTCCAGGAACTCGGTCAGTGCCGCCAGCAGCCGCTCGACGTCCTCCAGGTCGTTGTAGGGGGCGATCCCGATGCGCAGGCCGCCGGTGTCGCCGAGGCCCAGGTGGCGGGAGGTCTCGATGGCGTAGAAGTGGCTGGAGGGGGCGTGGATGTCGCGGGCGGCGAGGAAGCGGTAGGCGTCGGCGGTGTCGCGGTGCTCGAAGGTGAGCAGGAGGGTGGGGGTGCGGTCGGCGGCCCGGGAGTGGAGGGTGACGCCCGGGAGCGCGGCCAGGTCCTTGTCGAGCTGGGTGCGCAGGGTGCTCTCGTGCGCTTCGAGTGCGGCGAAGGAGGCGGCCAGACGTTCGCGCCGGGTGCCTGCGGCGTTCGGGTCGAGACCGGACAGGAAGTCGACGGCGGCATGGGTACCGGCGAGCAACTCGTAGGGCAGGGTGCCCAGTTCGAAGCGCTCGGGGACCGCGTCGCTGGAGGGCAGCAGCTTGTCGGGGTGCAGGGTCTCCAGCAGTGCGGGCCGGGCGGCCAGGACGCCGTGGTGGGGGCCGAGGAACTTGTACGGGGAGCAGACGAAGAAGTCCGCCCCCAGCGCCGGCAAGTCGACCAGCGTGTGCGCGGTGTAGTGGACGCCGTCGACATGGGCGAGCGCTCCGGCCTCGTGGACCAGACGGCAGATCTGGGCGATCGGAGGACGGGTGCCGATCAGGTTGGAGGCAGCGGTGACCGCGACGAGGCGCGTGCGGTCGGACAGGACGGCGCGGATGTCGTCGGGGGTCAACTCCCCGGAGGCGGGGTCGAACCCGGCCCAGCGCACGGTGGCGCCGGCCCGCTCCGCGGCCTGCACCCAGGGGCGGACGTTGGCGTCGTGGTCGAGGCGGGTGACGACGACCTCGTCGCCGGGCGCCCACGAGGCGGCGAGGGTGCGGGCGACGTCGTAGGTGAGCTGGGTGGCGCTGCGCCCGAAGACGATCCCCTCCGGGGCCGCGCCCAGCAGGTCGGCCATGGCCCGGCGCGCCCCCGTGACGACGGTCTCGGCGTTGCGCTCTCCCAGGGAGTACTGCCCCCGGTTGGACAGGGGCCGCGACAGGGCGTCCGCGATCGCGTCGATGACGGGCTGCGGCGTCTGTGTGCCCCCGGGCCCGTCGAAGTGGACGGTCCCGGCGGCGAGCGCGGGGAACCGGGAGCGCAAGGCGGCAATGTCGTACGTCAACGTCGTAGCTCCTGTCGTGGTCCGGGCCAGGGCACGAGTCAACCTCATCGGTCCGGCCGAAGCGAGATCGCCTCGGCGCCCACCCCTGTCGCGGAGTCGGCATCTGCGGTCGCTCCTGATGACGCAGCCCGACAACGCCGCAGGAGAGGCCCGGGGCTGCCGTCAGCACCGCTCACCCCGTCGACGCCCACAGCCGCCGGGTACCGAGTCCCACGACGTCCAGGGCCAGTTCGGCGTACATGGCGTTGGCCCAGGAGAACCATGGACGGGTGAAGCGGCGGGGGTCGTCCTTGTGGAAGGACTCGTGCATGGCGCCGGTGCCCGCGTCGGTGGCGATCAGGGTGCGCAACGCGTCGATTCTCTCCGTCTCGTCGGTGCTGGTGAGTCCCCGCACGGCGAGGGCGATCGGCCAGATGTGCTCCGCGGGCGTGTGAGGACTGCCGATGCCCTCGGCCGCCGTGCCGCGGTGAAAGGTCGGGTTGGCCGGCGAGAGCGCGAACCGCCGGGTCGCGAGGTACAGCGGATCGGTGACGGGGACGTTCGCGACCAGGGGCAGCGAGAGCAGTCCTGGCATGTTGGCGTCGTCCAACATCAGCGCGTTGCCGTAGCCGTCGACTTCGTAGGCGTAGATCAGGCCGAACTCGTCGTGGTGCACGGTGCCGTGCCGCACCACGGCCTCGCGCAGTTCCGCCGCCAGCCGGCCGGCGTCCTCGGCGAGGTCCGTGTCGTGGACGTGCCGTGCCAGTTCGGCGGCGCCGTCGAGGGCGGCGGCGGCACACAGGTTCGCGGGCACGTTGTACCCGTAGCGGCATGCGTCGTCGCTGGGCCTGAACCCGCTCCAGGTCATCCCCGTGCGGTCGACGGGTGTTCCGCGTCCCGCGTTCGGCAGCGTGTCGCTCGGAGGGCCGGAGCGGCGCAGGAAACGGTAGGGGGAGAGGCGTTCGTGGTCCTGCTCCGTCCGCCACACGGAGATGACGGTGCGAACCGTCCGCAGCGCCTCGGCCAGGTGGTCGGTCCGTCCTGTCGCCGCCCAGAAGCGTTGGGCCAGCAGGAGGGGGAAGGCGAGCGAGTCGACTTCGTACTTCTGCTCCCACACCCACGGGTCGTCGCACAGGTCCTCGGGGTCGTGCGCCCGCCCGGAGGGCTCGGCGTTGAAGGCGTTGGCGTACGGATTGCGGGCGATCTGCCCGAACTGACGGCGCAGCACGGCGAGCACGAGGTCCTGCAGCGCCGGGGCGTCCCGCAGGAGCGCGAGGTAGGGCATCATCTGCGTCGAGGAGTCGCGCAGCCACATGGCGGGGATGTCGCCCGTCACGACGAAGGCGGTGCCGTCGGGCATCGGCCGGATGGTGCGGGCCAAGGTGTCGTCCAGGCAGCTCACCAGTGTCTGCCCGAAGCGTGGGTCGCCGAGTCCGTCGAGGAGCCGCACCGCCTGCTGGACGGTCGGATGGTCCTGGACACTGGCCGGATACTGCATGGTCAGCCCTTCGGTGGGTCGGTCGTCTGCCGGGCCCCCGCCGTTCGGTCGGAGCCGGTGGGGCCCTTGGTGACTGTTGACTGTTGACTGATGACGGGTGTGACTGGTGTGACGGGTGACGGCCGGTCAGGATCAGGCAGGCGCCGGGACGCGGTGGACTCCGCCCGTCGGCGGCCGGCGCGGACCGCCGTGCCGCCGCGTCGGCGCCGGATGACGCGACGGGGGAGCCGCGACCGCAGGGCGGCCAGGAGGAGGGATGACGGGCGAACGGCGGTGTCGGGTCAGGAAGAGCCCGGCGAGCCGCACACGCCGTCCCGGCCGTCGCCGCCGGACACGCCGTGGCGGACGATGCGCGTGGGGACCGTGACGCGGCGGGAGGCCGGCGGTGCCGCGTCGTCGTGTTCGAGGCGGTCGATCAGCAGCCGCGCCGCCTGACGGCCGATCTCGTCGGCGTCGTAGGAGACGAGCGTCAGGGGCAGCCCGAGGACGTCGGACAGGTCGAAGTCGTCGAAACCGGCGAGCGGGAGCGTCGTGCCCGCTTTGTACAGCGCCCGGATCGCGCCCTGGCTGATGCGGTTGTTGGTGCAGAACAACGCGGTGGGGCCCTCGGCCTGCCCGAGGAGGTCGAGGGTCGCCCGCTCGGCCGTCGCGGAGTCGACCAGGCCCTGGCGGATGAGGGCGCTGTCCGGCTCGCTGCCGATCTCCTCGTGCGCGGCCCAGAAACCACGCAGCCGCTCTGCACCCGTGTAGAGCGCCGGGGGGTTGCCGAGGAAGGCGATGCGGGTGTGTCCCTCGGCCAGGAGACAGGCGGTGGCCTCGCGGGCGCCGTGGAAGTCCTCCACCAGGACGCAGTCGGTGTCCAGTCCCGCGGGGGGCCGTGCGGCCAGGACGACCGGGACATGCCGCATGGCGTCGGCGAGGTGCTGTTGCCGGCTGCCGGCCGGGACCACGATCAGCCCCTCGACCTGGTGGTCGACGAGCCCGTTGACCAGTTCGGGTTCCTGCCCGGCCTGCTCCGCGGAGTTGCTCAGCAGCATGCGGAAGCCGTACTTCGTCGCGACTTCCTGCACGCCGAGCGCGAGGCGCGAGTAGAACGGGTTGGCGAGGTTGGTGACGACGAGGCCGATCATGCCGCTGCCGCCGAGTCGGAGGCTGCGCGCCGTCTGGTTGCGGCGGTAGCCCAGTTGGTCGACGGCCGCGAAGACGCGCTCGCGGGTCGCTTCGGAGACCCCGGGGTCGTTCTTGAGCACCCGAGAGACGGTCATGGCACTGACCTGCGCGACCTTGCCGACGTCGTGCATGGTCGGCCCTCCGCCGCGGCGAGCGGTCATGGCCGTGCCCCTTCCTCTGCTTGCCTGCTCCGGCGCCTCGGTCCTCACGGGGCGCCCGGTGGGTTGCGGGCCCAATGAGCGGCCCCTATCAAGGGTGCCTCCGCGGGCTGCCGGGCCGGGAGAACAGGTACGTCGGTTCGACCGGCCACGGCCAGGCCCGCGGTGAGCGCAGGATGCACCAGGTGCCACGACCGGGCCATGGAGCCACCGATGACGACCGCGGTGGCACCGAAGCGGTCGAGCCACGGGCTCAGGGTCAGGCCGAGGGCGTCGAAAGCGTAGCGGAACGCCTCCATCGCGGCGGCGTCACCCTCGTCGGCCCGCGCCGCCACCTCGTGGACGTCGAGGAGCCGTCGTCGGTCCGCACCGCCCGCGAGCCGCGCGTAGTGGGCGCGGATGCCGCGGCGCGACACCGTGTCCTCCAGCGGCCTGCCGTGCAGGGTCAGCCGGTGCACGTGCCCGCTCGGCGGTACCCGGTCGCCAGTGTGCACCGGCCGTCCGGCGGACAGGAACGAGGAGCCGATGCCGGTGCCCAGGGTCAGGCAGACGACACGGTCGTGACCGGCGGCGGCCCCCGCGCCGTACTCGCCGAGGGCGAAGGCGTCCGCGTCGTTGAGGAAGGACAGCCGCTGCGCGCGGCCGCCCAGCCGCCGGCGCAGGCCGGCCCCGACATCGACACCGGACAGCGACTCGAACTTGCCCACGCCGGTGAAGCGGCCGACACCGGTGGCGTAGTCGAACGGCCCCGGCATCGCCACCCCCCACCGCGGATCGTGCCCGGCCGGCAGGGCGAGGGCGGCCGTGGCGATGTCGTCGAGGATGCTGTCGGCGGCCGCGTGGGAGCTCAGGGGCCTGCGGATCACCGTGGAGGGGACGGGACGGCCGCTCACCGGGTCGACGACCGCCGCGGTCACATGGGTACCGCCGACGTCGAGGACGGGGACCGGCGCGCAGGTTCGCTGCGCGGAGGCGACGCTCACGGCTCGACCACCAGCGCCTTGACGATGCGTACCTCGCCCTCGCCGAGCGCGCGGACGCGGTACGGCCCGACCGCGGCCGGGACCGTGAGGGTCTCCGCGAAGGCCAGGGAATGGGTGCGTCCGTCGTGGGTCTCGACGACGGCGCCCTCGCCCGCGGCGACGTTGAGGATGTGGAAGCGGCCCGCGGTGTCGTCGGGGGCGTCGGCGCCCCGGGCCAGGACCAGGCGGTGGACCGCGTAGAACATCTCGGGCAGTGCGCCGACGACCTCCTCGCGCCAGCCCTCGCCGTCGCGCAGCGTGCGGGGCCGCTGGATCAGGTCCTTCGTCACGTCCTCCCCCCGCCGGGCCGTGTCCAGGTTGGCGAAACCGTGATCATAGGGCAAGGGCCGGGAAGCGCCGGCGGCGTCCTTGCGCAGCCAGTCGTAGAACCGCAGGGAGTACAGGTACGGAGTCGCGCTCACCTCCAGCACCAGGTTGCCCGCACCGGAGGCGTGCGGAGTGCCCGCCGGGATCATGAACAGCTGTCCCACCGTCGCCGGATGCGACTGGACGTGGTCCTCCACGGGCATCGGGCGGCCGTGCGCGATGGCGTCCTCGACCTGGCGGCGCATGACGGCGGGATCGGCGTCCTCGGTGAGGCCGAGCAGGACCCGGGCATCGTCCTCGCAGGCCGTCACGTAGTACGTCTCGTGCTGGGTGTACGGCCAGCCGAACACTTCGCGCATGTACTGCTCCCGCGGGTGCAGATGCAGGGACAGGTTGCCGCCCCCCATCGTGTCGAGGTAGTCGAACCGGATGGGGAAGGACGTGCCGAAGCGGCGGTGCACGTCGACACCGAGCATGTCCTCGGGGTGTCCGACGCACAGCAGTTGGAACGGGATCTCGACCTGTGGCCCGCCCTTCTCACCGACGAGGACGCCGGCTTCGGGGGCGATCAGTTCGTAGCCGAGGGCCGTGTTGCCGGCCTGCGGGGTGAAGCCCAGTTCGCTCGCCGCCCACTGGCCGCCCCACGGGGTGGAGTTGAAGTACGGTCGCGTCCGCACCGGCCCCCGGGCCAGATGCGCCAGGGTGGCGCGCAGGGACGCGCCGTCCAGCGAGGCTGGGGCAGCCGGATCCTGGGTGTCGATCCACCGGTCGACGCGTCCCGCGAGCGCGTCACGGTGCCGGTCCAGCACGGGCCAGTCGGT
The DNA here is from genome assembly GCF_040686175.1 of Streptomyces sp. NPDC086077. Taxonomy (NCBI): domain Bacteria; kingdom Bacillati; phylum Actinomycetota; class Actinomycetes; order Kitasatosporales; family Streptomycetaceae; genus Streptomyces; species Streptomyces sp. NPDC086077. Next base: position 69,522 of record NZ_JBFBJT010000001.1, read on the forward strand.
GTAGAACAGCCGCACAAGAGACCCCGGTTCGGCAGGGCTCCCCAGGTTGGTGCCGAGGGGCAGCTCTCCCCGCGAGACGGCCGCCTCGGCGTACCGCTTGGGCAGGTCCGCGTACCAGAGCACATCCGGCGCGCACCGTGACGAGCCCGGCCCGTACACCACCGACACCGCGTTGCCCGTGGGTCGTTCGGGTCGCGGGACCGAGTCGAACAGGTCCGGGACGGTCGCCTCGGACAGCGGGGTGAAGAAGGTGTCGTCGGCGGGGACCGGCTGCGCGGTCAGCCGCTCGCCGGCGGACGGCGCGTAGTGGCCGCGGACGTCCAGCAGGTCCACAGCGCGGCCCGCCGAGCGCACGGCCGCCGCCAGACCGTCGGCCAGCGCGCCCCAGTTCAGGGCGGCGGGGCCGTCGACGGCCAGCACGAGCGGCCCGTGCGGCAGACCGGCGACCGCGGCCGGCCAGCCGGCGGTCACCTCCGCGCCGACCGGCGGGTAGCTCGGATGGGGGTCGTAAGAACGGGACGCGGGCACATCTGCTCCTTGCTGGACTCATGGGCTGCGAGTTAACGATAACAGTGCCTGACTCAAGGCGTCCATGCTTGCTTGTCGCTCCGTGAGTGGTCACATCATGCTTCTGATCTGGATGTTCTGGATCTGCGGCGAGTATGGATGGATTCTTTGCCCCGGAACCCTTGCTAGCTCCGGAATGGTGTCGTTAACCTCCACGCTGTAGGACAGCTCCGCCAACCCGAAGGTGCGTTCCAGTAATCCGGTGGTGGCCGGGCTCCAGCGCGACATCGCCCGCGAGCGCCGGCTGGCCCTGGTCCGCTACTGGGAGGCGAGTCCGCCCAGCCTCATCCAGGGCAACACCGACGACCTGGGCGGATTCATGGCCGGGCAGACCTCCCCGGCCGCCACGCTCCGCCGGATGCAGGAGCGTGCACACGACGAATGGGCGGCCTGGAGGCGCGACGAAGCATGAGTACTTCTATGACAGACCGGCGCCCGCCCGCCCTGGACGGCGCGGCGGCCGCATCCCGGGGCGGAACTCGGCGCCCACCCCTGTCGCGGAGTCGGCACACCGCGCGTGAGCGGATGCTGGCAGGCGGCTTCCTGGCCCCGGCCGTCCTGCTGGTCACCCTGTTCCTGCTGGCTCCCTTCGTGTGGACCGTCCACCGCAGCTTCTTCAGCGACTCGCGGACAACGCCGTTCAGTTGGTTCGACAACTACGCGCTGTTCGCGTCGGACCCGGCACTGTTCCGCTCCATCCAGAACACCCTGATGTGGGTGGTGGGTACGGTCGTCCTCCCGTTCGTGCTGGGTCTCGCCATCGCGTGCCTGACGAACTCCGGCCGCCTCTCGCGCCTCGCGCGGCTGTGTGTCGTGCTGCCCTACGCGCTCTCGGGGTCCGCGGTGGCGGTGGTGTGGAACTTCATGCTCACCACCGACGGCGCCGTCAACCAGATCCTGACCGCCCTGGGCCTGGACTCCCTGGCCCAGGGATGGCTGCTCACCTGGCCCGGCAACACCGTCGTGATGATCCTCGCCAACGCCTGGCAGGCGACCGGCGTGGCCGTCATCCTCTTCCTGGTCGGCCTTCAGTCCATTCCGCCCGAGACACTCGAGGCCGGTGCCCTGGACGGCGCGGGCAACTGGCAGCAGTTTCGGCACATCGTCCTGCCCCAGCTCCGACCGGTGTCGATCATCGTGATCGGGATGAGCCTGGTCAACGGCCTCAAGTCGTTCGACCTGATCTGGGTGCTCACCCAGGGCGGCCCGGGACGGGCCACGGAGACCCTCGCCGTGTCGATGTACAACGAGACCTTCCTGGAGATGCGGCCCGGCGCGGGAGCGGCGATCGCGGTCGTCCTCACCGTGATCGTGCTGGCCGCCTCCTGGCTCTACCTGCGCCGACAGCTCGACGTGAAAGGCGTGTGACGATGTCCCCCGGCCGATTCCTGCGCAACGCCACCATCGCGGCCCTGGCCGTGCTGTGGCTGATCCCCACCTGGCTCCTCGTGGTCAACGCCCTGGTGCCCGCCGAGCGTTACTCCGCCAGCCCGCACTGGCTGCCCCAGGACTTCGGACTGCTCGACAACATGTCCCAGGCCTGGGACCGGGCCAACCTCGGTCCGGCGCTCGGCAACAGCCTCCTGTACGCCGTGGTCAGCGCCGTCGCCGCGGCGGTGATCGCCGGCCTCGCCGCCTTCGCCACGATCGTCATGCCCGTCAGACGGCAGGCCCTGTGGTTCTGGGTGATCTACTCCGGCACACTGCTGCCTCTCCAGGTGTTCCTGCGGCCGCTGTTCCTGTCGTACGCCCACACCTCGCTGTACGACACCCAGGTCGGGCTCGTCCTGCTCTACACCGCGATCGCCATTCCCTTCGCGTTCTTCGTGATGCGCAACTACGCCCTCACACTGCCGCGGGAAGTGGTGGAGGCGGCGCGCGTGGACGGCGCGTCGTGGTGGCGCGTGTTCTGGCAGATCCACGTCCCGCTGACCCGGTCCGCCATGATCGCCGTGTTCGTCTTCCAGTTCGTTGCCGTCTGGAACGACCTCATGTTCGGCATCACCATGGTCACGAGCCGCAACATCCGGCCCGTCATGGCCGCACTCGCCGATCTCCAGGGCAACTACTCCAACGTCGGGCCGCCCGTCGTGCTGGCCGGCGCGCTCCTGGTGTCGTTGCCGACCGTGGTGCTCTTCTTCTCCGCCCAGCGCTTCTTCGTCAGCAGTCTCAAACTCCACCGCTGACGCCGCACGTCCCTCTCCCTTTCTCCTCAAGGTCGCGAAGGAACACACCCATGCTCCGATCGCTGTTCACCCGTGCCGCCGTGCCCGCCGTCTGCGCCGGACTCCTCTGGGGCGCCCTCCCGGCACACGCCCAGACGCCCGGACACGCCCGCCCCGTCTCCTCCGCGGACTGGGCCGACCGCGCCACCGCCGCGTACCGCGCCCTGCAGGACCACCTGTACGAGGGCTCCGACCAGCACGGCCTGTACCTGGAGCACACACCCCGGCAGGCGTCCGACCGGGAGCACTCCTACCTGTGGCCCTTCCGGGAGGCCGCGCAGGCAGCCGTCGACATGCAGGACCTGCCGCGCACCGGGCCCTCCTACCGGAAGGACGCGGCCGAGCGGTTCGCCACGGCCGAGCTCTACCACGCCTCCGGCGAGCGGCCCGGCTACGCGTCGTATCTGCCCGCACCCCTGGGCACGGGCGGCGACATCTACTACGACGATAACGCCGTGGTCGCCCTCAGCCAGCTCGACCAGTACGAGGCCACCGGGAACCGCGTGCTGCTGAAGCGGGCCGAACAGGTCGTGCCCGTCGTCTCCAGGGCCTGGGACGACGACCCCGCCAAGGCGTGTCCGGGCGGCATGGACTGGTACGACTCGCCGAACAACACCATCCGGGCCACCAACGTCACCGCCCTGTCGGCCCAACTCGCCGCCCGCCTCTACGAGCACACCCGCAACCGCACCTACCTCGCCAAGGCCGAGCAGTGGTACGGCTGGGTGTACTCGTGCATGCGCAAGGCGCCGGGCCTGTACGTCAACGACCGCGGCGACGACGGCAGCACCAACGAGACCCTGTGGACCTACAACTCCGGCGCCATGGTCGGCACCGCCACCGCCCTCTACCGGGGCACCGGTGACACCCGCTACCTGGACAAGGCCGTGGCGGACGCCCGCGGCTCACTGGCGTACTGGACCGAGGGGGACCGACTCCACGAACAGCCGGCCATCTTCAACTCCTTCTACTTCAAGGACCTGCTGGACCTGGACGCCGTCCGCCCCGACCCCGCCTTTCTGGGGGCCATGAGCGCCTACGCCGACAACACCTACCGCAGCAACCGGGACGCCGCCACCGGACTGTTCCGCTTCCAGCCCTCCAACGGCGGCGACTACGACCCCCAGGCGCCGGCCGCGACGCTCAACCAGTCCGCCATGGTCCAGATCTTCGCCACGCTCGCCGACGCCACCCACCACGGTCACCGCCCGCACCAGGGCGACCTGCCCTCCTGACCGTACGGCCCGCACCACCGCACCCCCGACGCAAAGGACACTCACGCACCATGCCCAAGCCACCGCTGACCCGGCCCTCCTGGTGGGACTCCGACATCGCGCGTGACCTTCTGCGCGAGCGCGTGGCCACCACGGTCGGCCTGGGGGACCTGCGGGTGCAGTTCTCGGGGGAACCCCTGCTGCGCCGCGACGCCACCGGCGGACTGCTCCAGTCCGTCCGGGTGGGCGTGCACCCCCGCGACAGCGCCGGCCCGCGACCACGCGTCACCCGGGCCCGCGTCACGACCGCCGGCGGCACCCCCGTCCACTGCGAGGTCTTCCCCGGACCAGGAGACGACACCCGTCTCCTGGTACCGGAGGTGGACGCCCCCACCCCGCTGCTCATCGAACTGCCCGAACTGGAGGAAGGCACCCGGCTCGCGTTCGAGGCGCGCCCGCAGCGCCACTGGACCCTGCACCTCGTACAGCACTCGCACCTCGACATCGGCTACACCGACCCGCAGGGCCGCGTCATGGCCGAGAGCCGCGCCTACCTCGACTCGCTCCTGGAACTGTGCCGCGACACCGACGACTGGCCCGACCCCGCCCGGTTCCGCTGGGCGGTCGAAGGCTTCCACTCCTTCGAGGACTGGCGGGCCAACCGCCCCCATCGGCAGGTGGAGACCTTCCTCGACCGGGTGCGCGAGGGACGTGTCGAACTCACGGCCATGCCGTTCAACCTCCACACCGAGACCTGCTCCACCGACGAGCTGCACGAACTCCTGCGCCCCGCCGTCGAGTTGCGCGAGCGGCACGGCATCGACATCACCACGGCCATGCAGACCGACGTGCCCGGACAGGTGGTGGGCCTGCCCGACGTCCTCACGGACCACGGCATCCGCTACCTGTCCGTGGCGCACAACTGGGCCGGACGCGCGGTGCCGCACCTCGTCGGCGGAGAGCACCTGCCGCGGCTGTTCCGCTGGGAGACACCGAGCGGCAACAGCGTTCTGGTCTGGCGCACGGACACCCCGCACGGCCTGGCCTACATGGAGGGCTCGATCCTCGGCTTCGACGAGTCCTACGACCACGTCGACGACCTGCTCCCCGCCTACCTCGGCGCCCTGGCCCGGTTCCCCTACCCCCACGAGGGACGCGGGATCCCCGGCTTCCCCGCCGTCGGCCTCCCCGGCACCGCCGACCCCTACCCCTGGGACGTGCTCCACCTGCGCGTGCTGGGCAAGTTCGCGGACAACGGCCCGCCCCGGCGGATCATCTCGGAGACGGTGCGCCGCTGGAACGAGCAGTGGGCGTTCCCGCAACTGCGGGCCTCGCGCAACCAGGACTTCTTCGAGGACGCCGAGAAACGCTACGGGGACCGTCTGGAAACGCACCGGGGGGACTGGAGCGACTGGTGGGTCGACGGCGTCGGTGCAGGCGCCGTACCGCTGGCGGCCACCCGCCGCGGGCAGGCCGCCCTCGCGGAGGCGCAGACCGTGGCCGGGTACGCCCATCTGATGGGCGTACCCGGCAGCACGGCCGTGACCGCAGGCGCACCGGCGGTCTACCGGTCGGCCTCCCTGTTCAACGAACACACCTGGGGCGCCGGCGACCCATGGACGCACGGCGACCACGGCCACGGGTCCGGCGAGAAGCAGTGGCACTGGAAGTACTCCCAGGCGATGCGCGCCCACGACGACGCGGAGACCCTCCTGGACGCCGCGGGCGCCCTGCTCGGCGAGGCCTTCGCCGCGTCCGCCGACGCGGACGCGTCCTTCTACGCCGTGAACACCTGCAGCTGGCCGCGCACCGAGACCGTACGGATCTTCCTGCCCGAGAGCACGGTCGGGCTCGGGGAGGCGGTCCAGGTCCTCGACGCGCGCACCGGCACGTCCCTGCCCTTCGCGCAGGAGGCCCAGAGCAACGACCGCCACCGCGCGGCCGGCCGCTTCCTGCACGTGCCCGTCGCGGACGTACCGGCCTGCGGAGCGGTGCGCCTGGACGTCGTCACCGGCGCCGAACCCCCGGTACGAGCGGGCGCGAGGAGCGCGGAGCCCGCCGATGCCACCGTCCTGGAGAACGAGCACCTGCGCGTCACCGTCGACCTGCGCGAGGCGTGCATCGCCTCCGTCGTCGACAAGCGCACCGGGCGCGAGATGGTACGGCAGGACGCCGCCATCGGCTTCAACGGCTACGTCTACGACGAGTACGCGACGGCCGGCGCGTTCAACCACCAGTCGAGCAAGACCGTCGCCGACGACTCCATGCACCTGCTCGCCTCACGCAGCTCCGCTCCGCCCGCGGCACTCGTCGAGCGCACCACGGACGCCACGGCACAGAGCCTGGTGTACGAATGCGCCCCGGCCGGCACCCGCAGGCTCCGCGTGACGGTGCGCCTGCCGCACGACGCGGCCCGCGTCGACATCGAGAACCGGGTCGACAAGAACGCGACCCTGACCAAGGAGAGCGCCTTCTTCGCCTTCCCCTTCGCCCTGGACGGCGCCACCGTCCGCACGGAGGCGACAGGCGGCGTCCTCGGCACCGATCGCGAGACCGTGCCCGGCTCCGCCGCGCACATGCGGGCCGTCCGGCGCTGGATCAGCCTGAGCGACGGCACCCACCACGTCGCACTGGCCACCGCCGACGCCCCGCTCGTCCAGATCGGCGGCATCGCGATCCCGTACGTCCCCTACCCGCAGTCCCTGCCGCGGGAGGAACCGGCCACCGTCTTCTCCTGGGTGCACAACAACATCTGGGACACGAACTTCCCCGCCCAGCAGGCCTTCGACCACGTCTTCCGCTACAGCGTGGGCTTCGCCGCCCCGGCCTCCGCGCAGGCCGACGAGTTCGCCCAGCGCCTCGCGGCCGTCACCTGCCACCCGTTGGTACCGGTGCGTGCCCGCGCGGAACCCGGGACCGCATCACCGGCCCTGACTCACTTCCTGACCCTGGAGGATTCCCGCGTGCGGCTCGTCGGCCTCACCGTTCCCGGCGAAGGCACGCTCATGGTCCGCCTGCAGTCACTGGCCGACACCCCGGTCACCTGCCGCCTGCGGACCCCCTTCGCCGTCGAGCGCGCCGTCCGCACCACCTATCTGGGCCTGCCTTCGCACGAGATCGACCGCGACCCCGACGGCGCCGTCCCGGTCGAGATACCGGCACTCGGAACGGCGGCGGTCGTCCTGCACCTGAGCCCTTCCACGAGCTGAGGCCAGACGCCAGGGTGCGCCGACAAGGCGCCGGTCCGGTGGCGGACGGCACCGCCCGTCGCGTGGCCAGCATGCCCTTCCCCGTCCCGGAGACGGGGAAGGGTCTGACCTTGGCAAGGGCGACGGATTGTCGAGCGTACCTATCGCCTGGCTCCAGCAGTTCGAACGACTCCACATCCGCTGGCAGATGCGCTCCGACCTTCATCTCGGCCGATCCGGCGGCTGTGACGCAAGCTGGCATGCATCTTCTACGCACCCAGCGCAACCGGCCCTCTCAACGGGCGCATGCTCACAACGGTCCAAGGGCTGCTCCAACGCGTCACGGCCAATCAGACACGCACTGAAAGGGCGGGATGTCCCAGGCGCGGGACCGTGACGTCGCAGTGGCGGGCCGGCGCACCGCCTCGGAGGTCAGCGGTTGGTCGAGGCGAGCTGCTGCGGCGTGTAGCGGGCGCCGTGGACGGTGTCGGGGCGGACCACCGCGTCCAGGGAGGCCAGATCTTCCTCGGTGAGCACCAGATCGGTGGCGGCGGCGTTCTCGGCGAGGTAGCTGCGGCGCTTGGTGCCCGGGATGGGCACCGCCCGCTGCGCGGCCACCCAGGCCAGCGCGACCTGGGCCGGGGTGGCGCCATGGCGCTCGGCGATGCCCCGCACGTAATCGACCAGTTTCAGGTTGGCGGCGATGTTCTCGGGAGAGAACCGGGGAAGCCCTCGGCGGGAGTCGTCGGGGTCCATGTCGTCCACGCTGCGGATGGCGCCCGAGAGGAAGCCCCGTCCGATGGGCGAGTAGGCCACCAGGCCGATGCCCAGGTCGTCCAGGGTCTGCTTGATGCCCGACTCCAGCAGGTCCCGGCTGAACAGCGACATCTCCGACTGCACCGCGGTGAGCGGATGCACCGCGTGGGCACGGCGGATCGTGTCCGAGGAGACCTCCGACAAGCCGATGTGGCGGACCTTCCCCGCCGCCACCAACTCGGCCATGCCACCGATCGTCTCCTCCACCGGGGTGTCCGGGTCGAGGCGGTGCATGTAATACAGGTCGATGCGGTCCGTGTTCAGGTGGCGCAGCGAGCGCTCCACTGCGCGGCGTATGTGTTCCGGCCGGCCGTCCAGCGGGCCGGGCTGTCCGTCGTCGGTGAAGTCGAGACCGAACTTGGTCGCCAGGACGATCTCGTCACGCCGGTGTCCCAGCGCGCGGCCCAGCAACCGCTCGTTCTCGAAGGGGCCGTAGGACTCGGCCGTGTCGAACAGGGTGATGCCGAGGTCCGCGGCCTGGTTGAGGGTGGCGACGGACTCCTTCTCGTCGTCACTCGCGCCGTACGCTCCGCTCATGCTCATCGCGCCGAAGCCCTGCGCCGATACCGTCAGTCCCTGACTGCCCAGTCGAACCGTATTCATGTGCCGTCTTTCCCGTCTCCTGTGGATCGCGCCGAGGGCGGTTACGTACTCGTGGATCCGCCTGATCCGGCATATGGCACCTTACACACCATGTACACGCGCCGATCGGCGGCGTGTGCCATCGTGTGCCGACATCAGGCCCGGGACGACACCGAGGTGTCCGCCGCGGGACGCCGGCGGCGGGGACCGCCACCCTGGCGCGGGGCACCCGCCACCTGCCCGACGACCACAACTGGGCGGACACCGCGTCGGCCGATTCGCCGAAGCGCCGCGGAGCGGACGTCCAGCAGCGCGTCGAAGAGCTTCGCCCCCTACGTCGCCGGCCGGAGACCTTGCCACCCTCGTCGGTGACGTGCACGGCATCAAAGTGCGGAAGTTCGACCAGCCCGGTCATGTCTCCGTTTTCGTAAGCGGCGCGGAAGGCCTTCAGGGCACGTAGCTGCTGAGTCTTCGGAGCCTGCGACGTGGACTCCAGCAGGTCGCAGCGGTAACACCGTTGCCCGTCGACATGGTTGCCGCGCGCCGGCCTTCGCCGGGCGGCACGCCACACGGGCCGCTCGGTGGCGGCGGCGCGAACGCGGGCCGGGACCGGATGCCCTGGCCCGCCCCGGCGTCGCGAGCGTCCCTTGGGCGGCCCAACACACGCACTCAGTGGGTTTGCCAACACGAACACACCATCTGATATGTTCGTTGTTCATAGAATCTCGAACATTAGAGGTCTTGCATGAACGACCATTTCAAGGACCGAGTCGTGATCGTGACCGGTGCCGGTACCGGTATCGGAGCCGCCTCCGCCGTGAGGTTCGCGGAGGTCGGCGCACACGTTCTGGCCGTCGGGCGGCGTGTGGGTCCGCTGCGGGAGACGGCAGACCGGCATCCCCGCATCGAGGTATTCGTGGCCGACGTCTGCGCCGAGGGTGCCCCTCAGGCCATCGTCGGGAAAGCCCTCGACCAGTGGGGGCGCGTGGATGTCCTGGTGAACAACGCCGGTGTGTTCGCCGGCATGGACCTGGAGCAGGCGACCAGCGAAGGAATCGACCGCATCTGGGCCACCAATGTCACGGCCCCGAGCCTCCTGTCAGCGGCCGCCCTGCCTCACCTGCGGGAACAGCGCGGCGCCATCATCAACCTGAGCAGCACCTTCGGCCATCGCCCCCTCGCGCATGCCTCCCACTACGCGGCATCCAAGGCGGCCATCGAGCACCTGACCCGTAGCTGGGCCCTGGAACTGGCCCCCGACGGGGTGCGGGTCAACGCGATCGCCCCTGGCCCCACCGAAAGCGAGGCGCTCGCCAGTGGCGGTCTGACCCCGGAACAGGTGGCCGAGATCAAGGCCGCGGAAGCCGCCCGCATCCCCTTGGGGCGCCGCGGCGAACCCGAGGAGTTGGCCGAGTGGATCACGCGGATGGCCGACCCCCGTAGCGCATGGATGACCGGGCAGGTCCTCACCGTGGACGGCGGCCTCGAACTCACCTGACACGGACATGCCCCCTCCGCGGACAACGGACTCTGCTCATGCCGAATCAGGCCGCGCTACCGCCCCGCCGCACCTGCGCGGGTCGGTTGCCGAGCGGTCCGCCCCAGATCATGACCGCATCGTCTGCTCGGCCATCGCCGAGCAGGCGAGCAGGAGCAACGATCTGCGCCCGTTCACGGGCTGGACGAACGGCGAAGTCCGGCTGGGGCAGGAGGGGGCGCCCGGTCGGCGCAGGCGCGGTGCCCGGACCGGCCCCTCAATGTGGAGGGGTCCCTCATGTTAGACTGGGGTCGTGATCGAGCGAACCGTGTCCCGCCCGCAGGACGCCCCTGCCTGACCGCGACGCCGTGATGCCCAGCGCAATCGCGACGCGATCGTGGTGGCCGCGCGCGTGGCCTTCGCCGAGGAGGGCTTGGAGGCCTCGCTGGAGGGAATCGCCCGTGAGGCCGGCGTGGCGATCGGCACGCTCTACCGGCATTTCCCCACCCGGCTCGCCCTGGTCGACGAGCTCTTCGCCGAGAAGTTCGCCTATCTGCTGGATGCCGCGGAGGTGTCGGCCGTCATGGACGACACCTGGGAGGGGTTCTGCTCGTTCCTGGAGCGCTTCTGTGAACTCCAGGCGTGCGACCGGGCCTTAACGCACTGGCCGGCGCTCACCTGCCCGCGGGGCGCAGCCGATGACCGGCTGCGCCCCCGTATTGCGGCCCGCGTTCGGGCCGTCGCGTCAGCGCTCGAACGCGAGCACCTGGTCCACGTGCCAGCGGTCCACGGCGCCGTGGGCGTACGGCGTCACGTCTGCCCAACGGCCGTCCACCAGGCGGAACGAGTGGTGACCGTCCCAGCGGTATTGCTTCTCGTGGTGCCCGGACCGGTCGTGACCACGGTGGTCGTGGTCGTACCGCCAGTCCCGGTAGTGGTCCCGGTGTCCGTGCCTGCCGTCGTCGCGTTCCCCGCGCAAGTCCCTGTCGTGGCCGTCACGGCTCTCGGGTCGCACGGACGAGGACACAAGGCGCCCGGGACCCTCCGAAGTCACTGCCGACGCCGTGCCCCCGGTGGTGAGGACGGCTCCGCCGGCGATCGCGGCAGAGGCGGCAACGACCGACATGCGCTTGATGAACCTTTTCATCGTGGTCTCCTGGGAGTTGATGGAACCGGAGGGGTTCCTCATGTTCAGATGTCGCCAGCTTACCTGAGGGGGCCCTCATGTTCTGTCCGGTGCCTGGTGAAGCTGCTCACAGGCCGCTTGGGGACGTGCGGCACAAACGCAGGTTTCTCGCGATCCGTCCGCGAGGCGCAGCGGCATGGAAGCGCGCCCTGTCAGCGCGGCTCGACGGGGATCTTGCGTGAGCGGAACCCGAAGCCTCCCCGGACCGACCCCGCGGACACGACGATCCGTCGGCCTCCGTTCGCACCGCGCCCTGTGTTCCATGGCCTGGCACGACATCGACCTCATGACCCACGTGTCGGACTGCCCCACCCTGTGTGCCGCGCGCAGCATGCTGGTGGCAGGTCGTCAGCGGAACAGCCGGCCGAACCTGCGAATCTCCTCCGTGAATATCTTCGGTTGTTCGAAGGCCGCGAAGTGCCCGCCTGCGCTCGCCTTGTTCCAGTAGACGAGATGGGAGAACGCCTTTTCAGCCCATGCGCGAGGCGGCGTGTAGAACTCCTTGGGGAACAGAGTGACGCCCATGGGAAGATCGATCTTCACGGCGTTCATGGTGATGTCGGAGTTCTCCCAGTAGAAGCGCGCCGCCGAGTCGGCTGTCCTGGTCAGCCAGTAGAGCGTGATGTCGTCCAGCATCTCGTCCATGGTGAGGACCGATTCCGGATTCTTGTTGCTGTCCGTCCAGACCCCGAACTTCTCGTAGATCCAGGCTGCCTGACCGACGGGGGAGTCCGCCAGAGAGTAGGAAACGGTCTGGGGCCTGGTCATCATCTGCAGCTGGTACCCGATTTCGTGCTTGCCTTGCGCGTCCAACTGCCTCATCGCGAGCTGCTCCTCCGGAGTGAGGTGCTTGAGGTCGAGGTCCGGCGGCACGATCTGAGGGAAGTTCAGATGGATTCCCAGCAGCCCCTTGGGCCGCAGGACTCCCAACTGAACGTTGACCGCCGCGCCCCAGTCCCCGCCCTGGGAAAGGTAATGGTCGTATCCGAGGCGCGGCATGATCTTGGACCAGGCTTTGGCCGTCCGTACACGGCCCCACCCCAGCTCATCCGGGTGGTCGGAAAATCCGTATCCCGGCAGGGACGGAGTGACGACGTGGAAGGCGTCTCGAGGGGATCCGCCGAACTCGGTCGGGTGCGTCAGACGCCGGATCACTTTGCGGAATTCCAGGACCGAACCGGGCCAGCCGTGCGTCAGCATGATGGGCATGGCGCCGGGGTGCGGTGACCTGGCATGCAGCAGATGGATGCTCACGCCGTCGATCACGGTGCGGTACTGCCCGAATCCGTTGAGCAGGGCCTCGACGCGGCGCCAGTCGTAGTGGTGCCTCCAGTACTCGACAAGCCGCTTGACTCGCCACAGCGGAGCTCCCTGCGACCAGTCGTCCACGAGTTCCTCGGTCGGCCACCTGGTCAGGTCCAACCGGTGCCGCAGGTCCTGCAGCATGCGCTCCGGCACGTGCAGTCTCATGGGCACGACCGATCCACTGGCGGGTCGCGGCATGGTCAGGCCCGGCGCCTCTGTTCCCGGCCCGGCCAGGGCCTCGGCCACTCCGGATGTCATCGCGGACGCGGCGGACCCCGCTCCCAGGGCACCCATGGCGTACAGCAACCGTCGACGGCTGAGATCGGCAGCTCGACTCGTCATGCGTTTTCACTCCAGTCGGTATGCGTGCGTCGGACAGCCGACGTCAGAACGGGAAATGGCCGGCTCTGATTCGTAATCTGTCTCGCGGGGATGGCCGAGACGATCACCCGTATGCGCAGGAAAAAGGCACCTGGCACCATCAAGGGTGTGTTCGTCAGTCATCGAACATCGCGACCGTAACACCAGGAAGTCGTCGATCGGTGGTCGAGGTGGCAGGGCTCACATGTCACACCGTGTATTCGCCGATGCGGAGATGTATTCGTCGGTGAGAGCGTCGTCACCCGCGCTTCGGAGGGTTCGGGTGAAGCCGGCCATGTTAGGTTGTTCGTTGTACGTCGAACGATGTGATCGACGTGAATCACGCAGGCTCCGTCGGTCGGAGCGCCGGCCGAGACGGGTGTTGTTCCCTGGCCCTGCGTGCACATCCCGACCAAATAGAGCCGTCCCGTGACGCTGCTGCCAGTCGTCCGCATTGTGTCGACCACCCACGGGCGCAACCGAGTTCCAGCAGAAGGAAAAATGCCATGAGTGACATCACCCCCGCCATCCAGGAGTTCATCTCGCGTGTCGTGCACGACGGGAGCAACTACCGCATGGACGCGATGGAGAAGCTCTACACGGACGACATGGCCATCCTCTTCCCGACCCGGGAGGGGGCGATCGCGGCAGCTCCCCGCAAGGAGGTCTTCGCGGAGTTCGCTGCTCGCGGCAGGGCGGGTGAGGCGCCCCTGTCCACGGAGTACGAGATTCTGCACCTCGAGGAGCAGGGTGACTACGCGACCGCGCTTCTCTACCGTCGGATGAGCGACGCCGCGGCGCCCTTCCTCTACGAACTGCGACTGCGGCGCGGCGGCGCCTACGGGTGGCTCGTCGCCGGAGAGACTGTCACACCGTGGCCCGATCCGAAGACGGCGGGCGCTTTCCTTCCCCCGCGGCAGGCAGCCTGAAGAGCTGCGGAAACCCCTGTTCAGGCGGATGCACAGGCAGGGACTGGTCATGGGGGTGCGGCCGAGATGGGGCTCGCGCCACGGCTTGAACGGTGTGGTGGAGGCCGGTACCAACCATGTGACAGCGTCCACCGACGCCGGTCGGCTTGAGCAGGGGCATCGGGAACGTCCCATCGACTTCCGTCAACGGCCGACACACCCGCGGCGAACCGCCTGCGCGACCCATCACTTCTCGACGAAGGAACACGCTCACCATGGATGCAACAGCCCACATCGGGGTCACCGGTCTCGGCGTCATGGGCCGTAACCTCGCCCGCAACTTCGCCCGGCACGGTTACACCGTGGCAGTCCACAATCGATCCGTGTCACGTACGCGAGCGCTGATCGAGGAGTTCGGGCACGAGGGCTCCTTCGTCCCGGCCGTGGACGCCAAGGAGCTCGTGGCGACGCTGGAGCGGCCGCGACGATTGATGATCATGGTGCAGGCGGGGGCTGCCACCGACGCGGTCATCGATGAATTCGCACCGCTCCTGGACGCCGGCGACATGATCATCGACGGCGGCAACGCCCACTTCGCCGACACCCGCCGCCGCGAGGAGGCGCTCCGCGACCGCGGTATCCACTTCGTCGGCGCCGGCATATCCGGCGGCGAGGAGGGTGCCCTGCACGGGCCTTCCATCATGGTCGGCGGGTCGGTGGAGGCCTACGACGTCCTCGGCCCCATGCTGGAGGACATCAGCGCCGAGGTCGACGGTGAGCCATGCTGTGCTCACGTCGGCAGCGACGGCGCGGGGCACTTCGTGAAGATGGTGCACAACGGCATCGAGTATGCCGACATGCAGCTTCTCGCCGAGGCATTCGACCTGCTGCGCCAGATCGCCGGGTACACGCCCGCGGAGACGGCGGAGATCTTCCGGACCTACAACCAGGGGCGGCTCAACTCCTATCTGCTGGAGATCACGGCCGAGGTCCTCGCCCACACAGACGCCCGGACAGGCGCCCCTTTCGTCGAGATCGTCGCCGACACGGCGGGCCAGAAGGGAACCGGCCGCTGGACCGTGCAGACCGCACTGGACCTCGGTTCGCCGGTCACCACCGTCGCCCAGGCCGCCTTCGCCCGATCCGCCTCCGGCCGGCACCACCTCCGCTCCGCCTACCGCGGCCTGCCGGGCGCCACCAGCGCGTCGCTCAGCCGTACCGAGGCCGAGCGCTTCGCCTCCCGCGTGGAGTACGCGCTGTATGCATCGAAGGTCATCGCCTACGACCAGGGCTGGACGATGATCCAGGACGCGGCCGCCGAGTACGGCTGGAAGACCGATCTCGCCGCCGTGGCCCGCATCTGGCGGGCCGGCTGCATCATCCGCGCCGACTTCCTCGACCGCATACGCGCCTCCTACTCAGCCAACCCGCACATGACCAGCCTGCTCGCGGAGGAACACTTCGCCCAGGAGATCGCCGAGGCCCAGGTCCCCTGGCGGGAGACCATCGTTTCGGCCGCACGTCGCGGCGTTCCCGTCCCATCCCTCGCCGCCGCACTGACCGCGTACGACACCCTGCGCGCCGAACGCCTGCCGACAGCCCTCGTACAGGGACAGCGCGACTACTTCGGCGCCCACGCCTACCACCGCACCGATCAGCCCGGCAGCTTCCACACGCACTGGGCGCACCCCGCGCGCCCCGAGACGCAGATCTAGTACGAAACGACGGCGGCCGCGTGCCAGGACCTGGCCCTGCACCGGATGAGCGTTTGCGGGCGCCTGGCCCGGCGCCGTTCTGTCACAAACCATCGGTTTGTGCTGTCTGGAGTTCGTACTCACAGTTTCGACGTACAGCGAACATCGAACGAAATGGGTTGCTTCATGAGCATCAACTCCGTTGACCACAACATCTCCGGGCACGTTGCGATCGTCACCGGTGCAGGATCCGGCATCGGACGGGCCACCGCTGTCGCCTTCGCCAAGGCCGGCGCCCACGTGCTCGGCGTCGGCCGTCGCGAGGAGCCCTTGAACGAAACCGCCGCGGCCCATCCCGGTGGCATCGACGTCATGGCCGTCGACATCTGCGAAGACGGAGCCCCCGCCAGGATTGTCAGTCGTGCCGTGGAGAAATGGGGGCGCCTGGACTATCTGGTCAACAATGCCGGCGCGACAGCGGTCATGCCGCTGGCCGAGACGGACAAGCAGGTGATCCTCGACCTGCTCGCGCTCAACATCGTCGCCCCGAGTCTGTTGGCTCACGAGGCTCTGCCACACCTGCGCCGGACGTCAGGCACCATCATCAACCTTTCCAGCACCTACGGCCACCGCCCCATGGCGGGCGGCGCCCACTACGCGGCGACCAAGGCGGCCATCGAGCAGATGACCAGGAGCTGGGCTCTGGAACTCGCCGGCGAAGGCGTTCGCGTCAACTCCGTCGCTCCGGGTCCCACGCGCACGGACGTCATGCTGCACGCCGGTCTCACCCAGGAGGCCGCCAACGACATGTACGCCTACGAGCGTGACCGGATTCCCACGCATCACATCGCGAGCGCTGACGAGATAGCCCACTGGATCCTTCGGATGGCGGAGCCCGCCGGGCGCCACGCCACCGGTCAGGTGATCACCGTCGACGGCGGACTGGAACTCATCTGATACCCCTGCCCCTGAGCTGCCCCTGGCCGGGCCTGGTCTCCGGGTGATTGGTGGGGCTCCGGAGGAGGGCCCGGCCGGGGGCGGCGTTGCCGTGACCGGTCGGCCTCAGGTCGCCACCGCGCACTGGCCGCGGTCCGCGGACCTCGGTCCCTCCGAGGTGGGACGGACGTCGAAGTCGAAGATCCCGGTCGGGAGGTACAGGGAGCAGCAGGCGTTCGGGATGTCGACGATTCCGCTGATGCGTCCCTCGATGGGGGCCGCGCCGAGGAGCAGATAGGCCTGCTCCCCCGTGTAGCCGAACCTCTTCAGGTACTCGACGGCGTTGAGGCAGGCGCGGCGATAGGCAACCGTCGCGTCCAGGTAGTAGTTGGTGTCGGTGTCGTGATCCACGGAGATTCCGATGAAGGAAAGGAATTCCGAGTACCGCGGCTCGACGTTGCCCGGCATGAAGACGGGGTTGGTGGTGACACCGTACTTCTCCATGCCGCCCTTGATCAGGTCGACGTGGAAGTCGATGTAGCCGCCCATCTCGATGGCGCCGCAGAAGGTGATCTCACCGTCTCCCTGACTGAAGTGCAGATCACCGCCCGAGAGCTTGGCGTCCTTGACGTGCACGGGGTAGAAGACGCGCGATCCACGAGTGAAGTTCTTGATGTCGTGGTTGCCGCCGTTCTCCCGCGCGGGAACGGTTCGTGCGCCTTCCCGGGCGACGCGTTCGGCATCCGATCCGGTCGCCTTGCCGGCGAGGGACTCATCGGGGTCGGGCGTCAGGCCCAGAGGCGGTATGCGGTCGGGGTCGGTGTCGATCAGGGCCTGCTCACGCCGGTTCCACCGTTCCAGCAACTCTGCGGACGGCGCGGTGCCGAAGAGGCCGGGGTGGGTGATGCCGGTGAAATGGACACCGGGAAGGTGCCTGGACGTCGCCACCTGCCCGTGGAAGTCCCATATCGCCTTGTAGGCGTCGGGGAAGTAGTCCGTCAGGAAGCCTCCGCCGTTGGCCTTGGCGAAGACGCCGGTGTATCCCCAGCCTTCACCGGGCGCGTCCCCGACCTTCTGTGGTACCGGCCCGAGGTCGAGGATGTCCACGACCAGCAGGTCTCCTGGCTCCGCGCCTTCGACGCCGATCGGACCGCTGAGCATGTGGCATGCCTTCAGGTCGACGTCGCGCACGTCGTTGGCGGAGTCGTTGTTTCCGATCTGCGCGTCGGTCCATTCGCGGCATTCGACGCGGAACTCGTCACCAGGGCGGACCATCGCCGCGTTGGGAACGTCGGGGTGCCACCTGTTGTGTCCCGGTACTTCCTGGTCACGCATCGAACGGGACTGGTCGACGCTGAAGATTACTTCAGGCATGTGAATTCCCCATGTTCTTCTGTGATGTGAGCGGCGATCGTCCCGCCGCGCCTAGCCGTGGCTCCCGGCCGGATGGCCCGGGGTGCCGTACTCCTGCGCGGGTGGCACAGGCCGCCTGTGGCGCAGTGCGAACCACAGCCCGCCGAAGGTCAGCACGCCGAACGCGCCCAGCGCGATCGCGATCTCGTAGTAGTTCTCCGCAGCCCAATAACCGGACAGCAGCAGGAATGCCGGAATGACGCCGGTCACCCAGCCCTCGATCGCGGTCACCCAGCCGATATAGGTCGTCAGGCTCTCCAGTTTCAGACCCAGGAGGAGGAAGAAGAGGAACCAGAGGAACGCCCAGTAGAGCCATATGACTCCGAAGGGCTGATCGCCGAACTGCCGGAAGCTGACGAAGGAATAGCCGAGAGCCACGATCGCCACAAACAGTGAGTAGTACCCCACGCCTGTGCTGTCGAGCCCCATCAGCAGCCCGATCCCTACGTACAGGTAGGTGAAACCGAAGAGGAATATGCCGGATGCCAGCAGGATTTGTTGGGCATTCTGGTTCGCGGCGATGATGAGGTAGGTGGGTGTCAGAACCTGAAGCCCGCCCACGAACAGATTGAAGACCGCGGCTGCCCGGCTGTCCACCTTTCCCAGGAGCATCAGCCCGTTCAGGAACAGCACCGCGCCCACGAAGAGAAGTCCGACATTGGCCAACTGAACGCACCTCCCGGTCCTCTGGGGAGGCAGTGGTGCCGAAGCCGCTTCACGCCCTTCCAAGAAGGGCTGACCGGTCGGTTCGGAACTTCCCCGTCAGGGTCGGGGAAGCCGGGCGTGGGCCGGATGAACTGGCCTCGGTGCTGCCTCCTTGGCAGGCCCCCGCGTGACCACCACGGGGTTTTCCCGAGACTTTTCCTCTCGCTCGCGCACAGCCGTGACCGCACGGGGCGTGAGGGCAGTTGCGGGCGCGGAGTACACGCGGCGAGACGTACTGGAGCACCGCGGGCAGATCTCCTCGGCCGATGCTGTGCCGATGGGCCGCTTCACGTCGAACGAACCGCAGCGGTCGCAGGAATACTCGTACGTCGCCATGAACTGTCTCCGCCGGAGAAGTCATCTCTCATTCAAGGGGACGCCCGCGACGACCGCGTGTCAAGACGGGCCGGCGGTGCCCCCGCACCGCCGCCCCTGGCGTGCGTCAGGGCGCGCCCGCGATGGCGCACGCGCGGCACGGGGGCCGGCCGCAGGTGCACTGCATGATGGCGTCCAGCACATCGCGGTCGTGGTAGAGGCACTCGTCGCGGCAGGTGTGGCGTGGGATGAAGCCCGCCTGCAGCTCGTCCGGCCAGGGCTCCTCGCCCTCCCGGCAGCGCACGAACCGCTCCGGATCCGTGGAGTGGAGCTGCTGCATGCCGTCCCGGGCCTGGCCCTCCAGGTCCCGCGTTTCGGCGACCACCGCCTTGAGCTGGTCGGCGAGACCGGAGAACCGGGTGTCGCCGGTCCTCACATGGGCGGCGCGTAGTGCCATGACGGCGTTGCCCAGGAACCGTCGTGCGTCTTGGAGATCAGTGACGTGGTGCAGCTGGATGCCGGTCACACCCCTGACCCACACGGCGTTTTCGCTCACTTGTCCCACCTTCCGGGCTGGGGTTGCCCCTCTCGTGCGCAAAGCTGCTCTTTCCAGCGAAACTAAATCCGCGATGCGTAGCCGTCCAGGAATTTGCTGGTGAAAAGCCTCACAAGGTGCATTTCGCGATCTCAGCCGAACAGCTCGTAGGTCGTCGGTGTGGCGGCGGGCCTCGGCGTGGATCTTCTGGAGTTTCGCGCAGAGGGCGAGGGGGGGCGGGGCGGGGGTGGCGACCTCGCCGGGGCGCACCATGGCGTCCGTGGCGGTCTCGAAGTCCGAGTAGGGGCCGGTGGCGACGGCGGACAGGCCGGCCGGGACGCCGGTGTGGGTGGCGGCGGCCGCGGTGACGGTGCCGAGGATGTCGCCGGGCTGACGAGGGTGAAGAGCATCGACCGGTCCAGGCCGATCCCGGCGATCCCGGCGTCGTCGGCCGTCCAGTCGAAGGGTTCGGAGTCGAGGGATCACATCCCGACGCAGTTGGCAGCGGTGTCCCGGAACCGGCCGGTCATGCGGTGGGTGATGTAGCCGGAGGAGGTGGTGACGTAGGCGGCGTCGGGCGTTCGCGCTCGTAGGGGCGGGAGACGCGGGCGTCCATTCAGCTCATGACGGGCTGGGCGAGGGTGCCGTCGGCCTTCGGCTCCAAAGACGCAAAGGGGAAAAAGGTGAGTGACGGACGAGAATAACCGGTGGCGAATTGACGCGCGGGGCCCGCACTCCGTGGCCAGGCCCGGCAAGGGTCTGGTGGATAGAATTACAGGTGCGGACGAGTGGCCTGGCGCGTCGGCCGGTCACCGGATCTCGGGGACGGAGCGGCATGATCGGCACCTTTCCCGCACGGGCACAAAAGCAGTACGGATCCGTCACCTGGTCGCTCCGGTGAGGGGTGCCGATGGACATGGCGGTGAACGACATGAGCCTGTACACGGGCCGGCCTTCCGGCCTGGTCGGGCAGCAGATCGCGGGCTACCGGATCGAGCATGTGATCGGCCGTGGCGGCATGGCCGTCGTCTACCGTGCCCGGGACCTGCGGCTGGACCGCACCGTCGCGCTCAAGCTGATCGCCCCGGAGCGGGCCCGCGACGACACCTTCCGGCGCCGCTTCGCCCACGAGTCACGGGTGGCCGCGGCGATCGACCATCCGCACATCGTGCCGATCTTCGAAGCCGGTGAGACCGACGGCGTCCTGTACATCGCCATGCGGTACGTCTCCGGCCAGGATCTGAGGGCCCTGCTGGACCGGGAGGGTCCGCTCCCTGTCGCGACCGCCTTGCGTATCGCCGTTCAGGTGGCATCCGCCCTCGACGCGGCCCACGAGCACGATCTGGTGCACCGGGACGTGAAGCCCGGCAACATCCTGGTCGCCGCGGGCACCGACAGCGACCACCCCGAGTACATCTACCTCACCGACTTCGGACTGACGAAGAAGTCGCTGTCGCTGAGCGGGTTCACCGCCGCGGGCGAGTTCGTCGGCACGCTCGACTACATGGCGCCGGAACAGATCTCCGGCCGGCCGGTCGACGGACGGTGCGATCTCTACAGCCTCGCCTGCGTCGTCTACGAAACCCTCGCCGGCGGTCCGCCCTTCCAGCGTGACGAGGACGTGGCGCTGCTGTGGGCGCACCAGTACGACCAGCCGCCTCGCCTGACCGAGCGGCGGCCGGGAATCGCGCCCGCTGCCGCCGATGTCCTGGCCAGGGCCCTGTCGAAGGTCCCCGAGGACCGCTACGACTCCTGCCTGGAATTCGTGGCGGCGCTGCGTGACGCCACCGGGAGCGGCGCCGTCCTGGGCGCTCACGCACCGTCCCTCGCGGATGCCCGGTCTCCCGGCGGCGTGCGGGGCTCCGAGCCGCCTCCGGAGCCTCCGGACTGGGCCCGGCCGGTCTTCCGGGGCCCGCCCGGGCGGCCGTAGACCGCTCCGGCTCCGCTCGTCGAGGTGCGGGTGGCTCCTCTCGTTCACAGTCCGAGCGAGATGGCGAGGCGCGTCAGTTCCGCCGTGCTGTTGATGCCGAGCTTGGCCCGGATGCGGCGGAGGTAGGCGTCGACCGTGTGCTTGGAGAGTCCCATGTGGCGGGCCGTCTGCAGATAGGTGCGTCCGGCGGCGATGTGCCGCAGCGTCTCCTGCTCGCGCGGAGCCAGCGTGGGGGCGGGGGCTTCGACGCGCGGCGTGGCGATGGTGAGGCTCATGGAATTCACTCCGATGGGTCGGCTCGGCATCCCTGCTCACGACCTCGGAAGCGGGTGACATATGCCGTTATGTCGCTTTTTGTCCCTGTGCTGAAAAGCCTGACCTCGCGACTTCATGACGGCGTCCGCGGACTGTCACAGGCGCGTCACAGGGGCGCGGCGCGGCTTCGGAACCCGACGCGGGGCGAACTCAAGGGGTACCGCAGTAGCCGGCCAGGGACTGCTCGGCCCAGATGGTCTTGCCGACCGGCGCGTGCCGGGTGCCCCAGCGCTCGGCGAGCTGGGCGATCAGCAGCAGGCCACGCCCTCCCTCGTCGAAGGTCCGGGCCCGCCGCAGATGCGGGGCGGTACTGCTCGAATCGGAGACTTCGCAGATCAGCGTGCTGTTCTCATGGATCAGCCGCAGCTGGATGGGCGGCCGGCCGTAGCGGATGGCGTTGGTGACCAGTTCACTGACCATGAGTTCGGTGACGAAGGCGGCTTCGTCGAGCCCCCAGGCCGTCAGCTGGTCGGTGGTACGCCGACGGGCCAGCGCGACGAGGGAGGGATCGGGCGGCAGCTCCCACACGGCGACCCGGTCGCCGTGGAGGACCCGGGTGCGGGCGACGAGGAGCGCCACGTCGTCCTCCGGACGGTGGGTCAGAAGTCCCGTCAGCACCCGGTCGCAGACCGTCTCCAGTGTGGCGGCGGGACGGGCGAGGGCCGCGAACATGCTGTCCAGGGCGTCGTCGACGTCGTGGTCACGGATCTGCAGCAGACCGTCTGTGTACAGGGTGAGGATGCTGCCCTCGGGAAGTTCGGTCTCCACGCTCTCGAAGGGCAGGCCGCCCAGTCCCAGAGGCGGGCCGGCCGGGACGTCGAGGAGGTACACGGCGCCCTCGGGGGAGACGACGGCGGGTGGCGGATGGCCGGCCCGGGCGATGGTGCAACACCGGGACACGGGGTCGTAGACCACGTACAGGCAGGTGGTGCCGATTCCCCCGGCGGCGTCCCCGGCGCCCTCCGGGCCGGCCTCGTCGGCGGAGAGGTGGATGATCAGGTCGTCGAGGTGGGTGAGCAGCTCGTCGGGCGGCAGATCGACGTCGGCCAGGGTGCGCACCGCCGTGCGCAGCCTGCCCATCGTGGCGGCGGCGCGCATGCCGTGGCCGACGACGTCGCCCACGACCAGGGCCACCCGTGCGCCGGACAGGGGGATCACGTCGAACCAGTCGCCGCCCACGCCGGACTCGGTACTGGCCGGCAGGTAGCGGGAGGCGATCTCCAGTGCCGACTGAACCGGGAGCGACTGCGGCAGCAGACTGCGCTGCAGGGCCATGGTGTTGGTGCGTTCCCGGCTGTGGCGGCGGGCGTCGCGCATACTCACCGCGGCCCTCGTCGTGAGCCGCTCCATCAGGCGCAGGTCCTCCGGTCCGAAGGGCTCCGGGCGCTGGTGCCGACCGAGGACGGCCAGGCCGACAGTGGTTCCGCCGGAGCGCAGCGGCACCGTCATGACCGAGTGGACGCCGTGCTCGCGGATCCAGGCGGCCCCGGGGTCCCGCGCCACCCAGCGGGCGATGACCGGGTCGTTCGTCGCGTGGACGGCGCCGCGGCCCGCGGCCAGGCACTCGGCGGGCGGTGACAACGCCGGATAGACGGTCGTCCCGCCGACCCCGACGGGCGACTCCGGGCTGCCTTCGAGGACCGACCGCACCGCGGTACGGCACATCGTGACCGGCTCCGCCACGGGGTCGGAGTACGGCTCGTTGCCGCTCGGGGGCGGGTCCAGCAGGTCGACGGCCATGAAGTCCGCGAGCCGGGGGACGGTGACGTCGCACAGTTCCTGCGCGGTGCGGGCGCTGTTCAGGCTGGTGCCGATGAGGGCGTCCGCCTCGGTCGGCAGGGACGTCTGCTGCCGGGCACGCTCGGCTCCGGCCCGGTCGTGCGCGGCCAGGCACACGCCTCGCACCCGGCCGTCAGGGCCCCGCAACGGGGTCAGTGACGTCTGCCAGCCCTGCTCGCCGCCCGTACCCGCGCGGTGGACGAAGGCATCCACACGCTGGGACTCACCCGTCTCCAGCGCCAGGCGCATCCTGCGTTCGGTCTCTTCGCTCGCGGGATCCGGCGCGATGTCCGGCAGCCGCAGCCCACGCATCGCGGCCTCCGGAAGGGACAGCGCGCGCTCCATGCGGGCATTCGCCCGCAGCAGTCGCAGGTCCGTGTCGAAGATCGCCGTGCGGCAAGGGGACTGGGTGAACGCCCATTGCTCCATGGGTTCACTCCAGGGCGTGCGGGGCCTGCCCGGTACGGGGGACACCACGAGCCACTTGGCGCCCTCGCCGGTGGGCGTCCAGTGGTGCGCGAGGAGTTCGACGTCCAGCCGGTGGCCGTCGCGGTGTCGCAGTGCCACGGTGCCGTTCCACCGCTCCTGGCCCGACGGGATCCGTCGCGTCGTGGGCGTCCCGGTGCCGGCGTCGGCGAGCAGCCGGGCGGCGGGCAGCCCGATCACCTCGGAGGTCGCGTAGCCGAGCAGCCGACGGGCACTGTCGCTCCACCCGGTCACGATGCCCTGCTCGTTGATGGTGGCAGTCGCCGTCCCGGCCGGCTCACGGGAGCGGTCCGAGTCCAGCGGCCCCTCACCGGAAGAGACGGGAAATCGTTGCATCGCCGCTCATCTCGCCCTCGTCAGCTCCTTCTTCCGCCGTTCCTCACGGGGACCCGCACGCCTAAGGGCTCCACTCACCAGCATGATTTAGCGGGGCCGGGAGCACCAACGCAGTGCTGCCGCGCGGACATGTCGCGCGGTGCTCGCCGGGGTCGCGGGGCGGTGGCAGTGGGGCTGGGTAGGGTCGCGGTGGGGGCGGCCGCCGGGCGGTGAAACGGGCTGAAAGTTAAAATTCAGACATGGCGGAGCGGTCCGCGACAGCCGATCGCGCCAGCACTCCTCCTCCGGACCGAGTGGCTTCCGGGCCCCCGGCATCACGCGAAGCAGCGGAAGTGGAAGACATGGCCACCCCCGACGCCGACTTCCTTCCGACCCACGTCATACCCAGTGACGGACTGGCTGCCTGGGAGGCTCCCGACGTCTCCCGGCCGACCGTGCCGCTCGACGCGCTGCTGCCCGTCCAGCTCGTCGAACGGCGTGGTGACTGGGGACGCATCGTGTGCTTCAACGGCTGGTCGGCCTGGGTCGACGGCCGTCTGCTGGTCCCCGTGCCGCAGGCCCCGCCCCTGTCCGGAGCGCCGCCCGCCCGCTCGGCCGACCTGCGCCGGCTGCTCGCCCGGGTGAAGGACGCGCTCAGCCGCTACGGGCAGGCCACCGACGATCGGGCGGCGGGGAGGGCCGACGGCGAGACCTTCCGGAAGCAGACCCAGGGGTTGCGGGCCGGGGTGGTCGTCGACGGGGAGGAGGCGTGGCTCTACGACGTCGAGCAGGAGCGCTGGATGTACTGCGACGGCGCACAGATCGACATCTACGCGGTCTCCTCCGCCCCGTCCGCCGAGGAGGCGCCGCCGCCGGCGCAGGCCTCCGGTGAGGCGCCGAAGCGAACGCAGATCGTGGACCGGCCGGGGGAGTCCTGACGGGCGGACCGGGCGGTTGAGCTTGGGCCTGATGGCGCCGGAGCGCACAATGAGATCAAGAGCACAAATTCACATGAGGTGCCCCGAAGCGTCGACGGGGTCCTTCGATCCGCGCGACTCCTACGTCCGGCGGGAGGTGAAACCGTGAGCTCCGGACCACAGTCGGAACGCCCTTCGGGTCCGCCCTCCGGGCCTCTCACCGGCCGCCCCTCCGGCGAATCGGCGGGCCATCCGCCACCGCCGCCCCCACCCGGCGGCCGGGGGCCGGGTGGCCCGCCGTCCGGCCCGGACGGCCCCCCGCGGGGTCCGGGTGGGGCGAGTGGTCCGGGCGGCTCGGGTGGTGACGCGGACCGCCCCAAGCGGCGACCCGGCGGGGGAGGGGGCAGCCCCTGGCGGCGGTCCGTGCCGCGGATCATGGCGGTCACCGCCGTGGCGGCCGCCGTGGGTCTCGTTGTCGTCTTCACCCGCCCGGGCGGCGAACCGGCGGAGGCCGCCGAGGTCATCCTGCAGCCCACGAGTTCGACCGGCCCGGACCCGTACACCCCGTCGACCGCGAAGACGACCTCGTCGTTGCCGCCTGCCGCGCCCAGCACACCTCCGCCCAAGGACAACGCCATCCGCAGCGTGGCGGGATCGGAACCCGGCCTTTACGGGGGAACCCTCAACACCGCCAGTTGCGACGTGGAGAAGCAGATCCGTCATCTGACGTCCGATGGCGACAAGAACAAGGCCTTCGCCTCGGTTCTGGCCCTCCGGGAGCCCGCGGTCGCCGGCTATCTGCGCTCACTGACCCCGGTACTACTGCGTTCCGACACCCGCGTCACCAACCACGGCTATCGCGACGGCGCGGCGACCAGGTACCAGGCGGTGCTCCAGGCCGGTACGGCCGTCCTCGTCGATGGCCACGGCGAGCCGAAGGTGCGTTGCGCCTGCGGCAATCCGCTCACCCGTGCGGTCCCGCAGAAGACCGCGCCTCAGCAGAAGGGGACTCCGTGGGCCGGGTACCGGCCGCAGAACGTCGTGGTGGTCAACCGCTCCGCCACGGAGATCAAGGAATTCGTCATCTTCGACGCGCGGGACCGGAATTGGGTCCGCCGCGACTCGGGTGACCACGGCGACGCCGACCAGAAGACCACTGCGCCGGCCAGGCATTGGCCCCTGCCGCCGAAGGAGCCGCCGGCGAAGGAACCGGGGGACAAGGAATCGCCGGGCGAGCAGTCGCCGGACAACAGACCGGGGCGTGACGACTCCGAGCCGAAGCCCGAAGAGGACTTCGAGCCCAAGCCCGACTACGACTCGCCGGAGCACAGGCCCGACGACCCTGGAACCAAACCTGACAAGCCTGAGCAGAAGCCGGACCAGGACAAGCCTGAGCAGAAGCCCGAGGACAAGCCTGAGCAGAAGCCTGAAGACAAGCCTGAGCAGAAGCCCGAGGACAAGCCTGAGCAGAAGCCCGAGGACAAGCCTGAGCAGAAGCCCGAGGACAAGCCTGAGCAGAAGCCCGAGGACAAGCCTGAGCAGAAGCCCGAC
>NZ_JBFBJT010000001.1:96339-138644 GCF_040686175.1 Streptomyces sp. NPDC086077
GGACAAGCCGCAGGAGGAGCAGAAGCCCCAGGAAGACCAGAAGCCCCAGGAAGACCAGCAGCCCGAGCAGGAGCAGCAGCCGGACCAGGACCCGCAGCCCAACCCCAACCCCAACCCCAACCCCGACTCCGACAACCAGCGTTGATTCGCCGAATGCCTCGCCCGCGACAAGACTGCGGGCGAGGCATTCGGCTTTCCGCATTCGCTCACTTGACGATCACGTCGTCGTTCGGAGGGGGCGGTGCGGGTGGAGCAGGCGGCTCCTTAGGTGCCGGCGGAGCGGGCGGCTCCTGCGGGGCCGGTGCCTCGGGGACCGAGGGGGTGCTGCCCTCGTCCTTGCCAGGCTCGTGCGGCGGCTTCTTGTCCGGGCACGGTGGGCCGTCGTTGCCGTTGGTGCCGGTGCCACCGCGGCCGTCCGTCCCCTTGCCGCCGCACCGGCCGTTGCCGCGTCCGCCGGAGCCGCCGGTACCCGTGCCGCCGGGCGCCGTGCAGACCGTGGCGTCGCCGCCCGTGCCGTTGCCGCCGTTGCCGCCGGTGGCGTTGCCGGGGCGGCAGTAGTCGTCGTCGTCCTTGTGGTGATCGTTCTTGTGGCGGTCCTTCTTCTTGTCCCGGTCGTGCTTCTTCCTGTCCTTCTCGTGGTGATCGCTGTTCCGGTCTCCCTTGCTCCCGTGGTCACCGGTCGGCGCCGAGGCGGCCACGCTGTGCGGCGCGGATGCGGCGAAGGCGGCGCCCGCCGGGATCACTACACCGCCGAGGGGGAGCAGTACGGAGGCGACGGCGACGGCCATGGTGCTCTTACGGACATTGGAGATCATGAGGATTCGATTTCTGTGTGGTGGGGGAGGTCGGGTGGTGCGGCCTGCTGCCGCACCACCCGACCCCTTCGGTGACCGACTGTGGTCAACGGTCCGCGGGTCAGTTGGCAGTGGCGTTTCCGCCGTTGCCGCCGTTCGCGTCGCCGTTACCGGTGGCTTCGGCGTTACCGCCGTTACCCCCGTTGGCGTCCCCATTGCCTTCGGCCGTGGCATCACCGCCGTTGCCGCCGGTGGCGTTGCCGTTACCGGTTGCGTCGGCGTTTCCGCCGTTGCCGCCGGTGGCGTTGCCGTTACCGGTGGCGTCGGCGTTTCCGCCGTTGCCGCCGGTGGCGTTGCCGTTACCGGTTGCGTCGGCGTTTCCGCCGTTGCCGCCGGTGGCGTTGCCGTTACCGGTGGCGTCGGCGTTTCCGCCGTTGCCGCCGGTGGCGTCGCCGTTGCCCGTGGCGTCGGCGTTTCCGCCGTTGCCGCCATTGGCGTTGCCGTTGCCCTCGGACTTGGCGTCGCCGCCCTTACCGCCGTTGGCGTCGCCGTTGCCCTTGGAGCTGGCGTTGCCGCCGTTGCCGCCGTTGGCGTTGCCGTTGCCCTTCTTCTTGTTCTTGTGGTTGTCCTTGTGCTTGCCGTCCTTCTTGTCCTTGTGGTCGACCAGGCTCACGACCTGGGAATCCGGTGTCGGGGCCGCGGAGGCGGTGGTGGCGGGAAGGATGATCCCGCCCACGACCACGACGGCGGAGCTGACAAGAGCCGCGATCTTGGCGCGACGACGCTCGGGCCGGTGGGAATTATCGGCAGTGCTGATGTGGTTCATGGCTTTTCTCCTCTTTAGCGGAATGAAATGTTCGAAATGCCCCGCTGATCGGGGATTCGATGCGGTATTCCTCGTTCCTTCTTCCGGTGAGGCCCGCACTTCCAGTAGGCCCGAGGAAAATGCCCAGGTCATGGCGCGACAAGTCGGGACTTGACCCCATCCGTACGAGCGGGTAAAAGCCGCGCAGCCCGTGACTGTGACGGTCCCCATTGCGCCGCCGGGCCGGTCCCGTGAAGGCTCGCGTGGAACATGCGTCCGAAGAACTGTTATCCCGGGGCTCCCGATCGATCTCCCATGTATCGGACAGGATCGTTCGGCGTCGAGGACAGGAAGATTTTTGATGAGCACAGAGCGCACGAGGGAGTCGGCGGCACTGGTGACCGCCGCCGCGGGTGGCGATCCCAAGGCTCAGCACGCTCTGGTCAGCGCGTTTCTGCCGCTGGTCTACAACGTGGTGGGCCGGGCGCTGAACGGCTCGGTCGATGTCGACGACGTCGTGCAGGAGACCGTGCTCCGTGCCCTCGATTCGCTGGACTCCCTGCGCGCTCCCGAGAACTTCCGCTCCTGGCTCGTGGCCATCGCGATGAATCAGGTCCGGGCGCACTGGCACGACCGTCAGTCCGCCCCGGGTGCCGTCGAGGAGGCGCAGGACCTCGCCGATCCGGGTGCCGACTTCGTCGACCTGACCATGGTCCAGCTCCAGTTGTCCGGGCAACGGCAGGAGACCGCCCGCGCGACCCGTTGGCTGGAGCCCGACGACCGGGGGCTGTTGTCGCTGTGGTGGCTGGAGTGCGCCGGTGAGCTGACGCGGTCCGAGGTCGCCGCGGCCCTGGAGCTGTCGCCCCAGCACACTGCGGTCCGGGTGCAGCGCATGAAGGCGCAGCTGGAGGCTGCCCGGGTGGTCGTACGGGCGCTCGACGCGCGCCCGCGATGCGAGGAGCTGAGCGGACTGCTGGCCTCCTGGGACGGCCGGCCCTCCGCGCTGTGGCGCAAGCGAACGGCCCGGCACGCCCGTGGCTGCGCGCGCTGCTCCGGACTGTGGGGCGGGCTGATGCCCGCCGAGGGGCTGCTGGCCGGCCTGGCGCTGGTCGCCGCGACGCCCGCGCTGCTGGACCGGGTGCTCTCCGCCTCCGGCGGGATGGCAACCGTGAGCTCGGCGACCTCGCTGGGCCCGTCCGGAGGCCGGGGCGGTCCGGGCCCCGGCGCCGGGCGCCAGGCCCCGCAGGGCAGGGTGGCCTCCCGCAGCGAGGCCCGTCGGCGCAGGCGTGTCCGGCGTCGGGCAGCCGGAGTCGCCGTCGTCGCGGCCTGTGTCACGGGTGGCGGTCTGTGGTACTTCGACTCGGATCCCGAGACCGCGACCGAGGAGGCGTCCGCCGTGCGGACCACCGGCACCCCCGCCGTGGACCTCGCGACGCCCAGCACCGCCGAGGCCTCCCCGTCGGCTTCCAGGTCCGCGTCGCCGTCCGCCTCACCGTCGAAGAAGGCGAGTCCCTCCACGACCCCGCGCCCCACCAGGAAGGCGGTGCCGGCGCCCCGGCCGTCCGCCACGCCGACTCGCAGCGCGTCCAGCGCACCGCAGACGCAGCCGGCCCCGACGGGCGCCGTCGCGCAGGTGGTCGCGCTGGTGAACAAGGAGAGGTCGGCGGCCGGTTGCGGTCCGCTCTCGCAGGACGGGCAGCTGAACGAGGCGGCCCAGGGGCACTCGCAGGACATGGCCGCCCGCGACTTCTTCGACCACACCAATCCGGACGGCGCCGACCCCGGGCAGCGCACCACCGCCGCGGGCTACAACTGGTCCACGTACGGCGAGAACATCGCCCGGGGCCAGCAGACCCCGGAGGCCGTGATGGACTCCTGGATGAACAGTCCCGGCCACCGCGCCAACATCCTCAACTGCTCGTTCAAGGACATCGGCGTGGGCATCCACAACGGCTCGGGCGGACCGTGGTGGACCCAGAACTTCGGCGCCAAGCAGTGAAGGAGCACCACGGCGGCGGGCGACGGCACCGCGCGGCCCCGGTCACAGCATGACGTGCTCGCCCTGCGTGTGGTCGAGCAGACCCCCGGCACCGACCCATGTGACACGGGCGGGGCGGCGGCTGCGCCATTCGGCTGCGGCCGGCTCGCGCGCACCGCCGGACCACGGTGGTGTTGACGTGCACGCGTGCCGGCGCCCAGCGCATGGGCGGCGTCGGGCGCCCAGCCGTGAATGGACAACGCATGCACATATCCGCACCCAAGGGCCGCCGCCGGGCCTGTGCCGCAGCCGTCGCCGCAGTAGTCACCTGTGCGACGGCACTGGCCGCTCCGGGCCTCGCCACGGCCGGCGGCCCGCCGACACCCTCGGCGTCCGCCCCGAAGCTGGACTGGAGCCCCTGCGTGAAGGGCAGTCCGTTCGACTGCGCGACCGCGAAGGTGCCGCTGGACTACCGCGCCCCCGGCGGACGCTCCATCGAGCTGGCGGTCGTCAAGCGGAAGGCGACCGGACCGGGACGGCGTATCGGCACCCTGTTCTTCAACCCGGGCGGCCCGGGCGGGCCCGGAACCGTGCAGATGCCCCAGAACTACGAGTTCTTCCCGCGCGAGGTGCGGGAGCGGTTCGACATCGTCAGCTGGGACCCCCGGGGGATCGGCAGCAGCACCGCGGTCAACTGCTTCGCGAGCACCGCGCAGGCCGAGGAGTGGACGGCGGCCAAGACGACCGGTGTCCCGGTGGGCGAGAAGGAGCGCGCGGCCTGGATCACCGCGTACCAGGACCTCGGCAGACGCTGTCAGCAACGTGACCCGGAGCTGCTGCGCCATGTGTCGACCACCGACACCGCCCGCGACCTGGAACAGCTCCGCCAGGCGGTGGGCGACCCGCAGCTCACCTACCTCGGCATCTCCTACGGCACGTACCTGGGCGCCACCTACGCCAACCTCTTCCCCGACACGGTCCGCGCCATGGTCCTGGACAGCAACTGGGACCCAGGGGCCTGGACGAACGACGCCTCCCGGGCCGCCGCCCGGCTCACCACCATGCTGCGTCTGGGATCGGACCGCGGGGCGGCGGGGGTCCTGGACGAGTTCCTCAAACTGTGCGGGGCCGCCACCACCGCCCGCTGCCCCTTCTCCGCCGGCAGCCCGCAGGAGACACGGGAGAAGTTCGACGCGTTGCTGCGGCGGCTGCGGACGGAACCCGTGGGCGAGTGGGGCTACGGCCGGACCGTCGGTGACGCGGTGAGCGGCCTCTACTCCGTCCTCCCCGGTTGGACGGACCTCGCCGGCAGGCTGCAGGACCTCTGGCAGGGCCGCGTCCCGCGGCCGTCCGCGCTCCCGCCCGCACCCGCCGTCCCGCACCCGAACCCGTACCTGGGCGAGGAACAGGCCGTCGCGGTCGTGTGCGGCGACAGCCCCAACCCGCGTGACCCCGGCGCCTACCGGACCATGGAGGAGGCCAGTGCCGCCCGGGCGGGAGACGCCGGACGCTACTGGACCTGGGCCACCGTGGGCTGTGCCACCTGGCCGGGCGTCGCGCAGGACAGCTACCGCGGTCCGTGGAACAGGCGGACGGCCCACCCGGTCCTGGTCGTCGGCACCACGAACGACCCCGCGACCCCCTACTCGGGCTCCCAGGCCATGGCCAGGGAACTGGCCGACGCCCGCCTGCTCACCCACGAGGGATACGGGCACACGGCCCTGGTCAACCCCAGCAGCTGCGTGCAGGCACACGAGAGCCGCTACCTCGTCGACGGCACGCTGCCGCCGGCGGGGGCGAAGTGCCGACAGGACAAGCCGCCCTTCTCCTCGGACGAGCCGCAGGGCGCCGTCTCCGCCGGCGAGGGCGGCACGGCCCACATCCTCACGGTCCGTCCCTGACCCCACGCCCGTCCAGGGTCGGCCCGGTCGGCCCTGTCTGGGTACCCGTCGACGGGCGGAGTGCGGGAGAGCACTCGCCTGAACCATCCGCCTCCGCCCGAACGGGAAGGAACGTCCATGTCCCTCGACACGCGACCGATGCCCGCCGACCTCACCGAAGAGGAGCTCCAGGCGCTGGACGCCCACTGGCGCGCCGCGAACTACCTGTCCGTCGGCCAGATCTACCTCATGGCCAATCCCCTGCTCACCGAGCCGCTGCGCCCGGAGCACATCAAACCCCGTCTCCTCGGCCACTGGGGCACCTCGCCGGGCCTGAACCTGGTGCACACCCATCTGAACCGGGTGATCAAGGCGCGCGGGCTCGACGCCCTGTGCGTCTGGGGACCCGGGCACGGCGGGCCCGCCGTCCTCGCCAACAGCTGGCTGGAGGGCTCGTACACGGAGACGTACCCGGACATCACCCGGGACGGGGCGGGGATGGCGCGCCTGTTCCGGCAGTTCTCGTTCCCGGGCGGCGTGCCCAGCCATGTCGCCCCCGAGACCCCGGGCTCCATCCACGAGGGCGGCGAGCTGGGCTACTCCCTGTCGCACGCCTACGGCGCCGCCCTGGACAACCCCGGCCTCCTGGTGGCCTGTGTCATCGGCGACGGCGAGGCGGAGACCGGGCCGCTCGCGGCGTCCTGGCACTCCAACAAGTTCCTCGACCCCGTCCACGACGGTGCCGTGCTGCCGATCCTCCACCTCAACGGCTACAAGATCGCCAACCCGACGGTGCTGGCCCGGTTGCCGGAGGCCGAACTCGACGAGCTGTTGCGGGGCTACGGCCACGACCCCCTCCACGTCACCGGAG
Source organism: Streptomyces sp. NPDC086077 (assembly GCF_040686175.1). Classification (NCBI taxonomy): domain Bacteria; kingdom Bacillati; phylum Actinomycetota; class Actinomycetes; order Kitasatosporales; family Streptomycetaceae; genus Streptomyces; species Streptomyces sp. NPDC086077. The sequence goes on from NZ_JBFBJT010000001.1 coordinate 102,668, forward strand.
ACGACCCGGCGGCCGTGCACCGGGCCATGGCGGGAGCCATGGACGCCGCGCTCGACCGCATCGCCGCCCTCCAGCGCGCCGCCCGCGACGACGGAGCCGGCGAACGCGCCCGCTGGCCCGTGATCGTGCTGCGCACACCGAAGGGGTGGACAGGACCGGCGGAGGTCGACGGCCTGCCGGTGGAGGGCACCTGGCGCTCCCACCAGGTGCCGCTGGCCGGAGTGCGCGCCAACCCCGAGCACCTGCGCGCGCTGGAGGCGTGGCTGCGCTCGTACCGCCCGCAGGAACTGTTCGACGAGCAGGGCGGTCCCCGGCCCCAGGTCCTCGACTGCGTGCCGGCGGGCTCGCGCAGGCTCGGGGCCACCCCGCACGCCAACGGGGGCCTGCTGCTGCGCGAACTGCCGCTGCCGCCACTGGAGCGGTACGCCGTCCCGGTCGACAAGCCCGGCGCGACCGTGCACGAACCCACCCGCGTGCTGGGCCAGTTCCTCGAACACGTGATGCGGGAGAGCGCGGCCCGGCGCGACTTCCGCCTCGTGGGACCCGACGAGACCGCCTCGAACCGCCTGGACGCCGTCTACGCCGCGAGCGGGAAGGCCTGGCAGGCACAGACCCTGGACGTGGACGAACACCTCGACCGGCACGGCCGGGTGATGGAGATCCTGTCCGAACACACCTGCCAAGGCTGGCTGGAAGGCTACCTCCTCACCGGCCGTCACGGGCTGTTCTCCTCCTACGAGGCCTTCGCGCACATCGTCGACTCGATGGTCAACCAGCACATCAAATGGCTGCGCGTGACCCGGCGCCTGCCCTGGCGCGCCCCCATCGCCTCCCTCAACTACCTCCTCACCTCACATGTGTGGCGGCAGGACCACAACGGCTTCTCCCACCAGGACCCCGGCTTCGTCGACCACATCCTCAACAAGAGCCCCGAAGCCGTACGGGTCTACCTGCCGCCGGACGCCAACACCCTGCTCTCCGTGGCGGACCACGCGCTGCGCAGCCGTGACTACGTGAACGTGATCGTCGCGGGCAAGCAGCCCTGCTACGACTGGCTCTCCATGGACCAGGCCCGGGTGCACTGCGCCCGCGGCGCGGGCATCTGGGACTGGGCCGGCACGGAGGACGACACCCGGGAGCCCGACGTGGTGCTGGCCTGCGCGGGTGACGTCCCCACCCAGGAGGTGCTGGCGGCCGCGCAGCTCCTGCGCCGCCATCTGCCCCGGCTCGCCGTCCGCGTCGTGAACGTCGTCGACATCGCGCGCCTGCTGCCCAGTGAGGAACACCCGCACGGCATGAGCGACTTCGAGTACGACGGCCTGTTCACCGAGGACAAGCCGGTCATCTTCGCGTACCACGGCTACCCCTGGCTGATCCACCGCCTGGCCTACCGGCGCACCGGTCACGCGAACCTGCATGTGCGGGGCTACAAGGAGATCGGCACCACGACCACGCCGTTCGACATGGTCGTCCGCAACGACCTCGACCGGTACCGCCTGGTGATGGACGTCGTCGACCGCGTTCCCGGCCTCGCGGTGCGCGCCGCCGCCGTACGCCAGCGCATGGAGGACGCCCGTCTGCGGCACCACGACTGGATCCGCGTCCACGGCACCGATCTGCCCGAGGTGGCGGACTGGTCCTGGGACGGTTGACGGGCCTTCGATCCGCCGAAGGATCCACGGCATGGGCGGGGCCGGGGCCGTTCGGCCCCGGCCGGGCCCTCAGTAGGGCAGCGGGCGCCCGGAAGGCGTCCTCAGGTCGAGACCCGTCGGGCGGCGCGGAGGCCGTGGGCGCCTCTCCTCCTGGATCCGCTTCATGACCGTCGCCTCCTCGGGGGTTCTGCGGGTCGCCGTCCTGCGCTCCGCGTGCACGTGAACCTTGTCCTCGGCCGGCGGCCGGCCCTTCGCGAGCGACCCGATCACCGGTTACGCCGGACCATTCCCCTTGGTCGACGGGCCCAACCCCAACCGCTGCCTCGGCGACGGCCGTTCCGTACCACGGACCCGAACCGGCAGGCCGTGGAGGGGGCGTCAGGCTCCTCGTCAGCCGATCGGGTCGCCCGGTGCGACAGCGTGAGTCTCCACGTCAGCGGCTGCCAGCAGGTCGGCGACGAGCTGCGGGGAGCCGCCGACGTAGGTGCTGACCAGGTCCACGTCACCGCCGACGCACCAGGCGCGGTCCTGCGGCCACCACAGGTCGGGCAGCTCGGCGAACTCGTCCAGGGCGGTGGGGGAGACGGCGTCCGTGAGTGCGCCGGCGAGCAGCACCTCGTCCCGGCCGGGGGTCTCGAAGACGGGGAACCGGTCGAAGTCCCAGCGTCCGTACCCGTTCCAGAGCCCGAACCAGCAGTGCTCCGGGGTCCGGGTGTGCCGTTCCAGGACCGGGATCAGGGCCTCGGCGACGGACGGCGGCGTGGGGCCCTCCGCCGGATGCTCGTCCCAGACGCCGGGCAGGCCGTGCTCGGCGGCGTTCTGGTACATGTCGTCCAGCCCGACCAGTTCGTGCCAGCGGGCGGTCGGTGTCACGGTACGCCCGTAGGCGGCGGCCACCGTCGCCCAGCGCACCGGCCGCTCGTCCAGGCCGGCCGGGTGCAGCACCCGGACGTGGGCGGGGAATCCGGGACCCACGACGCCAGTCACTGTGCCGAGGCCGCCGGGCCGGCCGAATCCGGCCACGCGGCCGGTGAGCCAGTCGGCCGGGGTGAGGTCGGCGGTCCGCACCCGCAGGCGTCCGTACTGCTCCGGAGCGAGGTCCCGGTCGACAGGGCGGTGGTCGTTCACACCGCCCAGTCTCGCCGACCGGGATCACGGCAGGCGACAGGGCCGTTCAGCGGGCGGCCAGCAGGCCGCGGTCGCGCAGCACCCGCCGCTCCAGCGGGCTGAAGACCAGCAGGTCGACGGCGACACCGACGAGCAGGATCAGGAGGATGGCCAGGAACACCTGCGGCATGCTGCTGTTGTTGCGTCCGTTCTCCAGCAACTGGCCGAGCCCCACGCCCAGATCGGGCGAGGAGGCGATGATCTCGGCGGCCATCAAGGACCGCCAGGCGAACGCCCAGCCCTGCTTCAGACCGGCGAGATAGCCGGGCAGCGCCGCCGGCATCACGATGTGCCGGGACTCGCGCAGCCCGGTCGCGCCCAGTGTCCGCCCGGCGCGCAGGAACAGTGGCGGGATCTGGTCGATGCCCGCGACGAGACCGCCCGCGATGGAGGGCACCGCGCCGAGCAGGATCACGGCGTACATCATGGAGTCGTTCAGGCCCAGCCAGATCACGGCGGGCGGCACCCAGGCCACCGACGGCAGCGACTGCAGGCCGGACAGGATGGGGCCGACGGCAGCCCGGACCAGGCCGACGCGGGCGATCAGCAGGCCGAGCGGGGTGCCGATGGCGAGCGCCATCAGGAAGCCGAGCAGACCGCGCGAGACGCTGGTCCAGACGTAGTCGAGCAGCGTGCCCTGGAGCCAGGCGTCGCGCACCTCGCCCCACACGTCGGACGGCGACGCCAGCTTGTAGTCGGGGGCGACCTCGGCCCACACCAGCAACTGCCAGACCACCAGCACCAGCGCGACGGCGGTGACAGGGGGCAGCACCTTTCGCGTCAGGGAGTCCCTCAGCGGAGTACGGCCGGCCTGCACCGAGTCCAGTGCGTCGAGCCCGGCCTCCAGTCCCGCCAGGTCGTGCGGGTCCCGCGGCGTCCCGGCGGTCCGGGGGCCGCCCTCGCGCACGTCGGCCTCGGTGCGGACACCGTGGTCAGGGACGGCCATGGCGGCGGATCTCCTCACGCAGTTCCTCGGTGATCTCGGCGGACAGTTCGGCGACCGCGCCGTCCTCGAGGCGGCGCGGCTGCGGGATGCCGACCGTCCACTCCCGCGCGATCCGTCCCGGGCGGGACGACAGCAGCACGACGCGCTGTGCCAGCCGCACCGCCTCGCGCACGTTGTGCGTCACGAACAGCACTGAGACTCCCGTCTCGTGCCAGACGCGGGTCAGCTCGTCGTGCAGCACGTCCCGGGTGATCGCGTCCAGCGCGGCGAACGGCTCGTCCATCAGCAGCAGCCGGCTGTCCTGGGCCAGCGCACGGGCCAGTGCGACGCGCTGGCGCATACCGCCCGACAGTTCGTGCACCCGCTTGCGGTACGCGCCCCGCAGCCGTACGGCGTCCAGCAGCCGCTCCGCCTCGGCGCGGCGCTGCGGACCCGCGACGCCGCGCAGCTTCAGCGCGAGTTCTATGTTTTTGCCGGCCGTCAGCCACGGGAACAGCGCGTGCTCCTGGAACATCAGGGCGGGCCGGCCGTCCGTGCCGATCGAGCCGGAGGACGGCTTGTCCAGCCCCGCGACCAGGTTGAGCAGCGTGGACTTGCCGCAGCCGGAAGCCCCCAGGAGGGTGACGAACTCGCCCGGTGCGACATCGAGGGTGATGTCGTCGAGCACGAGCTGCCGTCCGCCGGGGGTGCCCGGCGCGGGAAAGGACTTCGAGACGTGCTCGACACGCGCGGCGTACGTCGCCCGCGGTGCGTCCTCGGCGGCCTTGGCGATCGTGGTGGCCATGGTCGTCACCTCCTGGGAACTCGTCGGGTCCGGCCGGTCGTCACTCGGCGCCGAGACCGGCGTCGTCGACCTGATCCTTGCCCTCGGCCTTGAGGACCTCGTTGAGCGGCGCGAGGTCGTAGATGCCCTTCAGCTGGGGCTCTTCCAGCAGGCCGGCCTTGACGGCGTGCTCCGCCTGGGCGTCGAGGGTGGCGGCCAGCGGGTCGTCCAGGAAGGTGATCGACTTCCACGCCGGGTCGATGACCTCGGCGGGCAGCTCCTTGCCCGACAGCGCCTTCAGCGCGGCGTTGGCGGAGGTCTTCGCGTCCTGCGGGTTGGCGTTGATCCACTCGTTGGTCCTCACCGAACCGCGCAGCACGGCCTCGACGACGTCCGGGTGCTCCTTCAGGAAGGTCTGCGACACGATGATGTTCGTGATCACGAACTTCTTGCCGGGCCACAGGTCGGACTCGTCGAGCAGTACCTTGGCGCCCTCGGAGACCAGCTTGGACGCGGTCGGCTCCGGCACCCAGGCGCCGTCGACGGAACCGGACTTGTAGGCGTCCGGGGTGATCTTGTTGTCCGTGCGGACCACGGACACGTCGCCGCTGCCGCTCTGCGCGTCGACCTTCCAGCCCTGCTCGGCGATCCAGTTGAGGAACGCGACGTCCTGGGTGTTGCCGAGCTGCGGTGTGGCGATCTTCTTGCCCTTCAGGTCGTCCACGGACTTGATCTTGTCCGGGTTGACGACGAGCTTCACGCCGCCGGAGGCGGAACCGCTGATGATGCGCAGGTTCTTGCCGCCCGACTTGGTGTAGCCGTTGATCGAGGGCGAGGGGCCGATCCATCCGATGTCGATGGAGCCGGAGTTCAGCGCCTCGATCTCCGAGGGGCCGGCGTTGAAGGTCGACGCCTTGATCTTGGTGCCGCCGAGCTCCTTCTGGAACAGGCCCTCCTGGACCCCCACCAGGGCGGTGGCGTGCGTGAGGTTGGGGAAGTAGCCGATCTTCACTTCGTCGGCGGACAGTTTCTCGGCGCCCGCCGCGACCTCCGCCTGCTTGCCGTCGTCGGTGGACTCGGCGCCGTAACCGCAGGCGGTCAGCAGGAGCGGAAGGGCCGCTGTGACGGCGAGGGTGCGCAGGGCGGTGAGCGGTCTTGCGGCAGACACGGAGGTGTCCTCTCAGGGAAAGGGGTGATCAAGGAGATGCGAGGGGAAGGCGCGGCGCGCATGGTGGGGCCCGCCCGAAAACGTCGGTACGGACGGCTTCAGACGGGCCGACAGATGGCGCTGGACGTGCGGCCGAGGTCGACGTGGCGGCGCGAGGTCAGCAGGGAGAGCGGCAGGTCGGCCCGGCCGGGTCGGTCGAGTCGGTCGAACGCGCGCATGGCCACCCCCTGGATCCCTAGTTTTCCTACCTGACTGCTAGGGATAGTGACAGAAGGTCGCGCTCTCCCCAAGAGGGTGTTCGGATGCTGGACGTGCTCATCTCAGGGATCGGACTTCCGGCCCAGAGCGCATCGTGCGGGTGGACTGGAACCCGGGTGACCTCGTCCTGTTCGACAACCGCATCACCCAGCACCACGCCCCGGACGACTACGGCGACCTGCCGCGCCTGCTGCACCGGGTGACCGTGGCGGGCGATGTTCCCGGGCGGGTGACGTACGACCGGAAGACGCGCAGCAGGTCACGGGAGTCGGGGGAGCCGAGGCCGACGATGCTCTGCGTGAAGCCGCCGATGAACAGTCCGCGCTCCCCGGTCTCGGGGTGGACCCGGACGACGGATGGGCGGTGCGGTACTTCCGCGAGACGAACCGCTGGCGGTACTCGGCCGTGAGGAACTGACGTCGGGTCGATGCCGTCGCGCATTCTCGACAGTCCGACACGCAGCGGAAGTATCGCGTTCACAATGACCGGCGGATTCCGGCCCGGGGGTCAGGCCGGCAGGGTGAAAGCGGGGTGCGCGCCGTCGAGGAAGTAGTTTCCGACCTCACGGAGCCGGTGGGCGCCGGGCTCGTACAGGGTGTGGGTACGGGCATTGCGCCAGAAGCGGTCGAAGCCCAGCCGCGCCGAGGCGGAGCGGGCGCCGACGACGTCCAGGGCGCGGGTGGTGGATTCCTGCGCGGCCCTGGCGGCAGCCGCCTCGGCCATCGCCGCCAGGACGGAGATCTCCGCGTACTCGTCGTAGGCGAGGTCCGCGCCGCGGACCAGCCCGCCGTACACGGCGGCCAGGGCCTGATCGGTGAGGGCGGACGCGGAGCGGGTGAGAACGGTGAGTTCTCCGTAGGTGGTCAGCACCTGGGGGTCGTCGGGGGTGGCGGGCTGCCAGGGGGAGTGGCCCGTCCTGCTGTACTCACGGGCTTCCGCGAGAACTCCCTCGGCCACCCCGAGCAGCAACTGGACGGAGACGAGCCGCCCGACCGGGGACGCCAGAGCGGCTGCGGGCGACAGGACGTCCTCGTCCGCCGACAGGGAGCCGAGTACGTCGCCTGCGGCGACCGGCACGGCGTCGAACTCCACGCTGCCGCCGCCCGCGAGCCGCTGGCCGAAGGTGTCGGCGTCGCCCTCGATCCGCACGCCGCGACGGCCGGGATCCACGACGACGGCCAGTGGTTCGCCGGTGCCGGCCCGCACGGCCCGCACGGCGAGCCGGTCGGCGACGAGGATTCCGGTGGCGTAGCTCTGCCGGCCGTCGAGCACCAGGCCGTTAGCCGTCCTGGCCAGCGTGGGCGGGGGTTCCCGGCGGGCGAGACCCCCGCCCCAGCACCACTGCCCCGCCGCGGACCGCCGCTCGACCCGCGCGGCGAGAGCCGGCTCGGCGAAGAACCGCGCGCTCCACGACAGGAAGTAGTGACAGCCGAGCAGTTGGGCGATCGCGCCGTCCGCCGCGGCGATCTCCCGGACGACGGCGTAGGCCGTGGGCCAGTCCGCGCCGCCTCCGCCGTACTCGGCCGGCACCAGGAGCGTCAGCAGCCCCGCCTCGCGCAGCCGGGACACCTCGTCGAACGGGGCCTTGCCCGCCTGCTCCCTGGCCACCGCGTCGGTGGCCAGGTCGTCCGCCGCCTCGCGGGCCACGCGCAGCCAGTGCGCACGGCCGGGCCCGGTCGGGTCGGACTCCGAGGACGCCCCGGTTTCCTCTCGTTTCCCGGATTCCGGGGCGGATCCCGGCGGCGCGGTGGCAACGCCCATGGCGGTCGTCTCCTCAGAAGCGGTCGCAGGACGCGGAGTGGGTGCCGTCCTGCCGGCCGGGCACGTACTTGTAGCCCACGCGCCGTACGGTGACGATCCGGTGCCGGTGCGCCTCGCCCAGCTTGCGGCGCAGCCGCGCGATGTGGACGTCCACGGTGCGGCCGTCGCCGATGTGGTCGTAGCCCCAGACGGCGGCCACCAGCCGGTCGCGCGCATGCACCTGGTGGGGATGGCGGACGAGATGCGCCAGCAGCGCGAACTCCAGGTAGGTCAGGTCGAGTTCGCGTCCGTCCACCTCGGCCAGATGGAGCGCCGGATCGATGCGGACGGCGTCGTCCCCGGTGCGTGGGGCAGGTCCCGGCTCCGTGGCGAGGACCGGCCGGATCTCGGGCCGGGGCCTGTCCTTGACGAAGAGCTCGGCGAGATCGGTGCCCTCGGGGACGAGCACCAGATAGCCGACGAGCGGCGCGGAGGCCGGTTCGTCGGCGCCGTGTTCCTGTGCGCCGCCGCGCGCGGTGGGGTCGCCCACCAGACGCAGTCGGCGCGCGTCGGGGAGTGCCGGATCGTGCGGGGTGGGCTGGGCCGGAAGTACCGTGGTCATGGCGGTCGTCCCTTGGAAGTGTGTCGCGCCGTCAGGTGCGGCGGGCGAGATCCCCTGGCCGCCTGACCGGCTGGAAGAACGGGGCGGAGGGCACGGGCGAACGGGGGAGCCGAGTGCCTTACGCGCGACAGCAGGCGGCGCTGACGACGTGACCAAAGTCGACATGCCGACGACGAACGAGTCGTTGCTGCGTACGGGACATGTACGCCATCCTGCGCGGCCCCGCCACGCCCCGTCAAGACTTTCCTAGTGATTCGATAGGGAAAGTGGGGGAGGAGCGCCGTGAGGACCTCGTCGGTCAAGTGGGCGGGTGACATCGAGGTGTCCGCGCAGCCGCTGTTCTCGCCCTGGAACACCACGTTCTACCGGCTGTTCGGGCCCGCTCACCCCGCGGGGGGCAGCGCGCCGCTGACCCGGCAGACGGTCAAGAGCGCCTTCGAGCCGGCGAACGGCGCCACGTTCCCGGTGGGGGAGGACCAGGTGCTGCACGGCAGGTCCTGGTCGGGCGCGGGCGCGGTCGGGCGGGTCGACGTCAGCACCGACGGCGGGACGAGCTGGCGGCGGGCCCGGCTGCACGACCGTCCCCGGGCCGGCACCTGGACGCGCTGGTCCGTGGCCTGGACGCCCGAGCGGCCGGGCGCCACACAGTTGCTGGCCCGCGCACCGGCACCTGCGGGCGCCGCCAGCCCGACGTCGCCGTACCCAACACCCAGGGCTACCTCTTCGACGCGGTGGTGCGGCATCCGGTCACGGTCCTCTGATCCGGCGGATCTTCGCCTTGCGCATGGGCCGCCCCCGGTTCAATCCAACCTTAGGTTAGGCTAACCTTCGTAACGTGCGAGCTGCTGAAGAGACCTCCGGGACCGTGAGTCCACGGGGTCATGAACTGTCGGCCACGGGTGTCACCGTGGCCTACGACGGTGTCGATGTCGTGCACGGCGCTGCCCTGAGGCTGCGGCCGGGCGAGGTGACCGTGCTGGTGGGGCCCAACGGCAGCGGCAAGTCGACGCTGCTGCGCGCCCTCGCGCGGCTGCAGCGGCCGAGGACCGCCGAGCTCGTCATCGACGGCGGGACCGACGCACTGGCACTGACTCCCCGTGAGTTCTCACGCCGTGTCGCTCTGCTGACCCAGGGGCGGCCCACGCCCAGCGGGCTGACCGTCCGGGACGTCGTCGAGTTCGGCCGGTACCCCTACCGGGGCCGCTGGGGCCGGGGCGACGCGGACGGCCGGGCGGCGGTGGACCGCGCGCTCGCCCTGACCGGCGTCGCGGAGCTCGCCGAACGGGGTGCCGAGCACCTCTCCGGCGGCCAGCTCCAGCGCGTCTGGCTCGCCGGCTGTCTCGCCCAGGAGACCGGTGTACTGCTCCTCGACGAGCCCACCACCTATCTGGACCTGCGGTACCAGATCGAACTCCTGGACCTCGTCCGCGACCTGGCGGACGATCACGGGATCGCCGTCGGCGCCGTCCTGCACGACCTGGACCAGGCCGCGGCCGTCGCCAACCGGATCGTGCTGCTCCACGAGGGTCGGATCATCGCCGACGGCCTGCCCGAGGACGTACTGACGGCACAGCGGCTCACCGACACGTACGGCATCCGTATCGAGGTCGACACCGACCCCCTCACCGGCCGGCTGCGCACCCGCGCCATCGGCCGACACCACACGCGAAGCGAAAGGCTCAGCACCACCTCATGAGACGCCTCCTGCTGACCGCGGCGGTCACCACCGCCGCGGCGCTCACCATGACCGCCTGCGGGACCACCGAACCCGCCGCCGACGAAGCGGCGAAGAAGACCAGCGAGCGCATCACCCTCACCGACGCCACCGGCGCGAAGGTGGAACTCGACGGTCCGGCCATGAAGGTCGTGGGAACCGAGTGGAACGTCGTCGAGAACCTGATATCGCTGGGCGTCGACCCGGTCGGCGTGGCCGACGTCAAGGGCTACAAGACCTGGGACACCGCGGTCGCTTTGAAGAACGAGCCCAAGGACATCGGCACGCGCGGCGAGCCGAGCATGGACACCATCGCCTCGCTCGCCCCGGACCTCATCGTCGCCACCACCGACCTGCCGCCGGCCGCCGTGAAGCAGCTGCGCGAGGTCGCCCCGGTCCTGGAACTCCGCTCCGCCGACGCGTCCGACCCGATCGGGCAGATGACCGAGAACCTGGACCTCATCGCCCAGGCCACCGGCACCACCGAGAAGGCGGACGAGCTCAAGGAGCAGTTCGACGCGAAGCTCGCCGAGGGCAAGAAGGCCCTCGCCGACGCCGGACTCGCGGGCGCCGGCTACGCCTTCGCCGACGGCTACGTCGTCTCCAACCAGGTCTCGATCCGGCCGTACACCAGCGGCTCGCTCATCGGCGCGGTCAACGAGAAGCTCGGCCTGAAGAACGCCTGGGCGGTCGAGGGCGACAAGGACTACGGGCTCGCCTCCTCCGACGTCGAGGGCCTCACCGAGCTGGGCGACGTCCAGTTCGCCTACATCGGCAGCGAGGGTGACAAGAACAGCACCCCGTTCGCCGGCGCGCTGGCCAAGGACAAGGTGTGGACCTCGCTGCCGTTCGTGAAGAAGGGCAATGTGCACCGGCTGCCCGACGGCATCTGGATGTTCGGCGGCCCCGAGGCGATGGGGCAGTACGTCGACGCGGTCGTCGAGGCCCTGGCGAAGTAGCACCGTGGCCGTCACCGCAACCGCTCCCACCACCCGCCCGACGCCCGCAACGTCCCGGAGCGGCGCCGCCGCGGTGACGGCCACGCTGGTCCTGCTGGTCGCCGTGCTCGCGCTGGTGGACATCACGCAGGGCACGGCCGCGGTCGGCGCCCCCGAGGTGTGGAAGGCGCTCACCGGCCGGGCCGACCCGGGCGACTCTTCCGTCGTCATCGCCTCCCGGCTGCCCAGAATGGCCGCCGGGCTGGTCGTCGGGGTCCTGCTGGGGATGGCCGGCGCCGCCCTCCAGGCCGTCAGCCGCAACGTCCTCGCGTCTCCCGACACCCTCGCCGTCAACGCGGGCTCCTACCTCGCCCTCGGCGTGGCCGCCGTCACGGGCGTCTCCCTCCCGCTGTTCGCCTCCACCGGCGTCGCGTTCGCCGGCGGCCTCACCGCCGCCGCCGTCGTCCTCGGGCTGTCCGGTCAGGGCACGGGCACCGTCCGGCTCGTGCTGGCCGGCAGCGCCCTCATGCTCGGCCTCACCGCCGTCACCGAGGGGCTGCTCCTGCTGTTCCCGCAGCAGACCGAGGGCCTCTACCGGTGGAACCAGGGCGGCATCGCCCAGAACGGGTTCGACGGCGTGCTCCAGACCACGCCCATCGGCGTCGCCGGCCTCGTGGGGCTGCTGCTCGTCGCCCGGCGGGTCGACGCCCTGGCGCTCGGCGACGACGCCGCACGCGGCCTGGGAGTCCGGGTCCGCACCACCCGGATCACCGTCGTCGTGTTCACGGCGCTGCTCTCCACGGCCGCCGTCACGCTCGCCGGACCGATCGGCTTCGTCGGCCTGTGCGCCCCCGCGCTCGTCCGCCCCCTCGCCCGCAGGTTCCGCGGATTCACCCGCACCCGTGCGAGCATGCCGCTCGCGGGGCTCGTCGGCGCGCTGCTGGTGCTCGGCTCGGACGTGCTGCTGCGCGCCGTCGTACCGACGGACCTGGCCGTCGCCGTGCCGACCGGGGTCGTCACCAGCCTGGTCGGCGCGGTCTTCCTGATCGTGATGGCCACCCGGGTCCGGGACGGCGTCGCCGCCTCCGCACCCGACCGGCTGCGCATCAGGAGCCGGTCCGCCTTCCTCACCACCACGGCCGTCCTCGTGGTCCTCCTCGTCGCGGTGACGACCGCCGCCGTGCTGCTCGGCGACAGCAAGCTGCTGCTGGGCGACGTCGTCAACTGGGCCCAGGGCAGGGCCGGGCGGACCGTCGGCTTCGTTCTGGACACCAGGGTGCCCCGGGTCGCCGCGGCGCTCCTCGCGGGAGCGGCACTGGCTCTGGCGGGGACCCTCGTGCAGTCCGTGACCCGCAACCCCCTGGCCGAGCCCGGTGTCCTCGGAGTCTCCGGCGGCGCCGCGCTCGGTGCCGTGCTGCTCGTGACGACCGTGCCCATGGCCGGGTCGTGGAGCGTGGCCGGCGGGGCGTTCGCGGGCGCCGCGGTCAGCTCGGTCCTGGTCTTCGGGCTCGCGGCACGGGGCGGGTTCCAGCAGAACCGGCTGGTCCTCGTCGGGTTCGGCGTCGCGACCGGGGCAAGTGCCCTGATCAGCATGCTCATCATCCTCACCGACCCGTTCAACGCGACCAAGGCGCTGACCTGGCTGTCGGGCTCCACCTACGGCCGGACGCTGCCCGACGTGGCGCCGCTCGCGGCGGTGCTCGCCGTCGGTGCGGCCGTGGCGGTGCTGCGGCGCACGGAGCTCGACCTCGTGTCGCTCGACGAGGACACGCCGCGGCTCCTGGGGCTCGATGTGGCGCGGGGGCGCCTGGGCTTCCTCGTCGTGAGCGTCCTGCTCAGCGCCACCGCCGTGGCCGCCGCGGGCACGATCGGCTTCGTGGGCCTCGTCGCGCCGCACGCGGCCCGGGCCCTCGTGGGCCGGCAGCACGTCCGGGTGGTGCCCGTCGCGATGCTCCTCGGCGCGACCCTGGTCTGCACCGCGGACCTGATCGGCCGAACCGTCATCGCACCGGCCCAGCTCGGCGCCGGACTGATGACCGCGGTGATCGGAACGCCGTACTTCCTCCATCTGCTCGTCCGCAGCCGCCGGTAGCGGCCCGGCCGCCCGGCTTCGACCGGCCGCGGTGCGGTGGACGGCTCAGCCGTCCACCGCACCGCGGCCGCTCGCGTGGAGGACCTTCTTCTCAGCTGCGCACGCGCTCCGCGCTCGCGGTGTCCGCGCCGTGCCGGGCCAGCAGCGAGGTGAGGATCTCCCCGGCCCGGACCGCTGTGGTGGACAGCAGGGTGGAGGTGAGGCCGTGGGTGTGTTCGGTGCCGCCCTGGAGGTAGATGCCGGCGGTGACGTTCGACGTGGTCACCACCCGGTGGTCACGGCCGACCTCAAGGGTGTCCTCCTCGTCGCGTACACAGAGTTTGGCCAGCTCGCCGAGGTTGTCGCCGATGCCCTGCGGCTGGTAGCCCGTCGCGTACACGAGCAGGTCCGAGGCGATGACCTCACGTTCGCCGGTCGGCAGGAACTCCACCGTCACCTTCACGGCGTCCGCGCCGTCCTCGACCTCGCGGATGCGGGAGACGTTCATCATCCGCAGCCGCTGCGTGCCCTGGACCTTCTCCTGGTACATCGTCCGGGACAGGGCCTCGATCAACTCCATGTCCACCACGGAGTAGTTGGTGCCGCGGTGGTACTCGAACAGCGACTGCTTCACCTCACGAGGCGCGCCGTAGTAGAGGTCGACGGCCTCGGGGTCGAAGATCCGGTTGGCGAACGGGCTGTCGTCGGCCGGGGTGTAGCCGTACTTGGCGAACACCGAGCAGACCTCGGCGTCGGGGAACGTGCGGTGGAGGTAGTCCACGGCCTCGGCGGCGCTCTGCCCGGCACCGAGCACGACGGCGCGGCGTACGGGGGTCGCGGAGGCCACGAGCTGGTCCACACGGGGAAGCAACTCGCTGTTGTGCCAGACCCGTCCGGACCGCTCGGCGCCGGGCGGCAGATGCGGCTCCAGGCCGGTGGCCACACAGACGTTCCGGGCCCGGCGGACCGTCAGCCGCTCCGGGTGGGCAGGGTCGCGGGTGGTGACGTCGAACCAGCGGACCTCGCCGCCCTCGGTGACGGGCCGTACGGAGACGACCTCCGCGGAGTACTCGACGAGCGGCGCGACGCGGCTCGCCGCCCACTCGAAGTAGTCGTGGAACTCGATGCGCAGCGGGAAGAGCGTCTTCTGGTTGAGGAAGTCGACCAGCCTGCCGCGCTCACGCAGGTAGCACAGGAAACTGAAGTCACTGGTGGGGTCGCGCATCGTGACCAGGTCCTTGAGGAAGGACACCTGCATGGTCGCGTCGTCGATGAGCATGCCGCGATGCCAGCCGAATCGAGGTTGTCTTTCGAGGAACAACGCCCGGATCCCGCCTCCTTCGCCCGACGTCGCGCCGTGCTCCTGGAGCGCGATCGCCAGTGCGAGGTTGGACGGTCCGAAGCCGATGCCCAGAAGGTCGTGGACGTCATCCGGCTCGCTCTGCAGTGTCGTCACCGCTTCATCGCCTCCCATGAAGGGGGGACGCGGCGTTCCCAAAGTTGGAACACGGCCTCCCCCAAGCAGGCACATGCTAGATAAGGTAAGCCTTACCTAGCAATGCCTGAGGAGGCCTATATGCGGGTCGTCATGTTCGGCTATCAGACGTGGGGGCACCGGACGCTGCGGGCTCTGCTCGCCTCCGACCACGAGGTGGTCCTGGTCGTCACCCACCCCAAGAGCGACCACGCGTACGAGAGGATCTGGAGCGATTCGGTCGCCGACCTCGCCGAACAGCACGGTGTGCCCGTGCTGTTGCGCAACCGGCCGGGCGACGACGAACTGCTGCGCGCGCTCAAGGAAGCCGAGCCGGACATCATCGTGGCCAACAACTGGCGCACCTGGCTGCCCCCGGAGATCTTCGAGCTGCCGCCGCACGGCACGCTCAACGTCCATGACTCGCTGCTGCCTTCCTACGCCGGCTTCTCGCCGCTGATCTGGGCGCTCATCAACGGCGAGAAGCAGGTCGGGGTCACCGCGCACCGCATGGACGCCGAGCTCGACATGGGCGACATCCTGCTCCAGCGCGCGGTGCCGGTGGGCGCCACCGACACGGCGACCGACCTGTTCCACCGCACGGTCGACCTGATCGGCCCCATCGTGACCGACGCCCTGGATCTCATCGCCTCCGGCAAGGCGGTGTGGACGCCGCAGGACCGCTCCCGCTCCAGCTTCTTCCACAAGCGGTCCCTGGAGGACAGCCGGATCGACTGGACCTGGCCCGCCGAGGACCTGGAGCGGTTCGTACGGGCCCAGTCGGACCCGTACCCGAACGCCTTCACCCATCACCGCGGCGAACGGATCCGGATCGTCTCGGCCGCCGTCTCCGAGGGCCGCTACGGGGGCACGCCGGGGCGGATCTTCATCCGTGAGGGCGACGGGGTCGTCGTCGTCGCCGGCGCGGGGGCGCGGTCCGGGCGGCTGCCCGGTCTGGTGGTCAGGCGGGTGCGCACCGCGGACGGCACCGAGCACGCCGCCACCGACTACTTCCGCACCATGGGCGGCTATCTGACACCCCATCCCTAGTGGCGCCCGGGGCGCACCGGCGGCGTCGCCGGTCCGCCCCACGTCAGCCGGCCACGCCCGGCACGGCGACGGGGGCGGTGTCCTGGGCGCCCTCGTGGTGGCGGCCCATGGGGACGACCATCGGAGTCCGGCTGACGGGGTCCTCGCCGACCAGGCAGCGCAGCCCGAAGACCTCCTCCACCATCGCGGCGGTGACGACGTCGGCGGGCGCGCCCTCGCCCACGACCCGGCCCGCCTTCATCGCGACGACGTGATCGGCGTACCGGCACGCCTGGTTGAGGTCGTGCAGCACCATCACGACGGTGCGGCCCTGATGCCGGTTCAGGTCGGTGATCAGGTCGAGGACGTCGATCTGGTGCGCGAGGTCCAGATACGTCGTCGGCTCGTCCAGCAGCATCACCGGGGTGCCCTGCGCGACCGCCATGGCGATCCAGGCCCGCTGGCGCTGACCGCCCGAAAGCGCGTCGACGGGCCGGTGCGCGAGGTCCGTCATCGCCGTGGCCCGCAGCGCGTCGTGCACGGCCTCCTCGTCGGCGGCCGACCACTGCCGCCACCACGTCTGGTGCGGTGAACGCCCGCGCCCCACCAGGTCGACGACGGTCAGCCCCTCGGGCGCGACCGGCGTCTGCGGCAGGATGCCGAGCCGCTGCGCCAGGGCGCGGGTGGGTATCGAGTGCACCGAGCGCCCGTCGAGGTGCACGGCCCCGGACTGGGGAGTCAGCAGCCGGGCCAGCGCCCGCAGCAGGGTCGACTTGCCGCACGCGTTGGCGCCGACGATCGCCGTGATCCGGCCGGAGGGGATCACCACATCGAGGTCCTCGACGACCACCCGGTCGTCGTACGCCAGGCGCAGGCCCTCGGCGCGCAGGTCGGGCCCATCGGTGGGACCTTCGTACACCTCGTGCTTCGATGACACGTCTTCAGCCTCCTGAACCGGCGCGGTTGGCGCGGACGAGCAGCCACAGCAGTACGGGGGCGCCCAGGACGCCCGTGACGATCCCCACCGGGAGTTCCGTGTCCGGGATCAGCTTCCGGGCGATCAGGTCGGACACGAGCACCATCACGGCGCCGGTCAGGCCGGCGGCCACGGGCGGCGGGACGGCGGTGCCGGCCAGGCGCTGGGCGACCTGGGGCGCGGCGAGCGCCACGAACGCGACGGGCCCGGCGGTCGCCGTGCCGAAGGCCACGAGTGCCACGGAGACGAGCAGCACGGCCACCCGGACGGTCTGGACGCGGGTCCCCAGGCTCCGCGCGACGTCGTCGCCGAGTTGCAGGGTCCGCATCTGCCGCCCCAACAGCAGGGCGGCGGGCACCAGCAGGGCCATGGTCACGGCGAGCGGGCCGATCTGCTCCCAGGTGCGGCCGTTGAGGTTGCCCACCAGCCAGCCGAGCGACGCCTGCGCCTGGAACCGGCTGCCGTGGGCCATGAGGTAGTCGGTGGCGCTGGTGCAGATCCAGGCGACGCCGACGCCGACGAGGACGATCCGGTAGCCGGTGGTGCCGCGGCTCCACGCCAGGACGTAGACCAGGAGCGCGGCCGTCAACGCGCCGAGCAGGCCCAGGGCCTGGGTGCTCAGGCCCGTCTCCCAGCCGAGGACGATGCCGGCGACCACCGCCGCGCCGGCGCCTTGGGTGATGCCCATCATGTCGGGGCTGGCGAGCGGGTTGAGCGTCATGGTCTGGAGCAGGGCGCCCGAGACGCCGAACGCGATGCCGACCAGCAGGCCCGCCAGGGCGCGCGGCAGGCGCAGTTCATGGACGATCAGCTGGGTGCCGGGGTCGCCCGCGCCGAACAGGGCCCGCATCACGTCGGTGAGCGGGAGGCCGATGTCCCCGATCGCGGTCTCCACGGAGAACGCGAGGAAGGCGCAGGCGGCGAGGACCAGGCAGACCGCCACCAGCCGGGGCCGCAGCACCCCGGAGACGGGCGGGACGCCGAGCCGGAAGGGGACGCGGCCGGGGGAGCGGGGGACGGCGATCCGGTCCGCCACGCCCTTCCCCCCGGCTCCGGGCACGAGTTCGGTCGTCATTCGCTCACACCTTCGTGCGTGGGTTCGTCATGGGCCGGCGGCCGCTCCCGGCCCCCTCGCGGACGCGTCATCGCTCACAGCTCCGCGAGGCGTCGGCGGCGGACCAGGGCGATGAAGAACGGGCCTCCGATGAAGGCGACCAGGATCCCGGCCTGGATCTCGACCGGGCGGGCGACCAGCCGGCCGACGATGTCCGCCGTGAGCAGCAGGCAGGGGGCGAGCACCGCCGACAGGGGCAGCAGCCAGCGATGGTCCGGGCCGATGCCGGCGAACTGGGTGAGGACGCGCGCGATGTGCGGGACGACCAGGCCGACGAAGACCACCGGGCCGATCACGGCGACCGCTCCGCCGGTGAGCAGCGTGACGGCGACCACCCCGCAGACGCGGACCGTGCCCAGCCTGAGCCCGAGCGACTTGGCGACGTCGTCACCGAGAGCGAGGCTGTTGAGCGCGGGGGCGCAGGCGAGGGCGAGGACCGCGCCGAGCACCAGGAACGGCAGGACACGGACGAGGACTTCGTCGTTCTGGTCGGCGAGCGAGCCCGCGGACCAGAAGCGGTAACGGTTGAGGGCGTCCGGGTCGGTCAGCGCGACGGCGCTGGTCAGGGAGAACAGCAGGGAGGTCACGGCGACGCCGGCCAGGGCCAGTTTGACGGGCGTGGATCCGGACCGCCCCAGCCCGCCCAGGAGATAGACAAGCACGCTGGCCACCAGGGCACCGGCGAAGGCGAACCAGATGTAGCCGTAGACCGTGCCGATGCCGAGGACACCGACGGACAGCACGACGGCGAAGGCGGCGCCCGCGCTGACTCCCAGGATGCCGGGATCGGCCAGCGGGTTGCGGGTGAGGGCCTGCATCAGGGCCCCCGACAGGCCCAGCGCCGCGCCGGTGGCGAGGCCGAGGGCGGTGCGGGGGAGCCGTACGGACCAGATCACGCTCTCGATACGGGAGTTGGGCGCGTCGCCGACGAGCGTGTCCCAGACCTGGTCGAGGGGTACGGCGAGCGCGCCGTACGCCATGGAGAGGGCGCACAGCGCCAGGAGCGCCACGCCGGAGAGCGCGAGCAGTGCGACTGCGCGGGGGCCTTTCGCCACCCGGACCGCTGAGGTCCCCACGTGAACTTCCTTTGATGAGGCTTGCCTTAGCCAAGCGTAGGGCGAGACGGCCCGGCATCCCACCCCTGGGTGAACCAAGTGCTTACCCTGTGAATAAGGTAACCCTTACCTTAGTATGTCGCCGACCCCCGGCCCAGGGCCGGGACAGACCCGCTGGGGAGGCACGCTGCTGTGTGCGGTTCCGAAGAAGTGCTGGCGTACTGGCGGCGGATACTCACCCCGCTCCCGCTGGAGACATCCCTGCCCACCGACCGGACCTATCCGGCGGAGCCGGCAGCGGAACGGGAGACCCGCACGCTGGCCGGCGTACCGGACGCCGCCGACACCGTGCAGCTCGCGGCGTTCGTCGCCCTGCTGCACCGCTACAGCGGCGCGCCGGACCTCACCGTCGGCCACGACGGGCTCTTGGTGCGGGTGTCCCTCGACCACGAGCCCACCTTCGGGGAACTCGTACGCCGTGTGACCGGGGCCTGGGAGGAGGCGGTGACCCACCGGGTGCCCGCCGAACTCCTCGTCGACGAACTGCGGCCCCGGCCGACGCGCGGCGGCGGCCTGTTCGTCAACACGGTGTTCGCGACGGCGGCCCGGCCCGCCGGCGACCTGCCCGCTCCCGCCGACGTGGTGCTGGAGGTGCGTGAAGGCCAGGCGCGGGCGACGTACGACCCCCGCCTGTTCGACGGCGGCACCGTGGAGCGGATGCTCGGCCACTACCGGGTACTCCTCGCCGACGCGCTGGCCCGGCCCGGGACCACCGTCGCCCGGCTCGACCTGATGGGCCCCGACGAGGTGCGTCAGGTCGTCGTCGACTGGAACGCCACCGAGCACACCGTGCCGCCGCTCACCTGGCCCGCGATGTTCGCCGAGCAGGTCCGGGCGCGCCCCGACGCCGTCGCCCTGGTCTTCGAGGACGAGGAACTCACCTACGCCGAGCTGGACGCCCGGGCGAACCGTCTCGCCCACGCCCTGATCGCGCGCGGCGCCGGCCCCGAACGCATCGTCGCGCTGGCCCTGCCGCGCTCCACCGATCTGATCGTCGCCGAGGTCGCCGTCCTCAAGTCCGGCGCCGCCTATCTGCCGATCGACCACGACTACCCGGTGGACCGTATCGGGTACATGCTCGGCGACGCGGCACCGGTCTGCATGGTGACCACCGAGGAGACCGCGCGGGAACTCCCCGAACGCGACGGCATGACGCTGCTCGCACTCGACGCGCCCGCCATCGCCGCCGAAATGGCCCGGTGCGAGGCCCACGACCCCGCCGTACCCGTCTCCCTGCTCAACGCCGCCTACGTCATCTACACCTCGGGCTCGACCGGCCGCCCCAAGGGCGTCGTCCTCTCCCACAGCGGCGTCGCGAAGCTCGTCGCCACCCAGAGCGAGCGGTTCGGCATCGGACCGCACAGCCGGGTGCTCCAGTTCGCCTCGCCCAGCTTCGACGTCGCCTTCTGGGACCTGTGCCTCGGCCTGCTCTCCGGCGGCCGGCTGGTCGTCGTACCGGCCGAACGGCGGGTGCCCGGCGCGCCGCTCGCCGACTACGCGAACGCCCACGGCATCACCTTCATGATCCTGCCGCCCGCGCTGCTCGCCGCCATGCCCGAGGACGTGCGGCTGCCGTCCGCGGCCACGCTGCTGGCGGGCACCGAACGGGTGTCCCCGGAGCTGGTGGGCCGCTACGCGCGCGGACGGATGATGTTCAACGCGTACGGGCCGACGGAGGCCACCACCAACTCCACACTCGGTCTGTGCGATCCGGACATCCCGGCCGGTTCCATCGTGCCGATCGGCGTCCCCGACCCCGGCACACGCGCGTACGTCCTCGACGCCTTCCTGCGGCCGGTTCCCGCCGGTGTCACGGGTGAGCTCCACCTCGGCGGAGCCGGCCTCGCGCGCGGTTATCTGGGCCGCCCCGACCTGACCGCCGAGCGGTTCGTCGCCGACCCCTTCGGCGCGCCCGGCGAACGCCTCTACCGCACCGGTGACCTGGTCCGCTGGAAGGCGGACGGGCGGCTGGAGTTCCTCGGCCGCGCCGACGCCCAGGTCAAGATCCGCGGCTTCCGTATCGAGCCGGGCGAGATCGAGTCCGTGCTGCGCGGCCACCCCGCAGTGGACCAGGTCACCGTGGTGGCCCGCGAGGACCGCCCCGGCGACCGGCGGCTGGCCGCCTACGTCGTGCCCGCACTGGACGGGCCGCGCGACGCCGACCCGGAGGCGCGGGTCGAGGAGTGGAAGCAGCTGCACGAACTCCTCTACCGCGCCGCCGGATCCGAGGGGTCACGCGAGAACGCCGGCGGCTTCCGCGAGAACTTCGCGGGCTGGAACAGCATGTACGACGGCCGGCCGATACCCGTCGAGGAGATGCGCGAGTGGCGGGACGCGACCGTCGAGCGCGTCCGCGCACTCGGCACCGCCCGCA
Organism: Streptomyces sp. NPDC086077; assembly: GCF_040686175.1. Classification (NCBI taxonomy): domain Bacteria; kingdom Bacillati; phylum Actinomycetota; class Actinomycetes; order Kitasatosporales; family Streptomycetaceae; genus Streptomyces; species Streptomyces sp. NPDC086077. Next base: position 123,789 of record NZ_JBFBJT010000001.1, read on the forward strand.
GGGTGCTGGAGATCGGCGTCGGCAGCGGCCTGATCCTGTCCCGGATCGCGCCGGACTGCGAGGCGTACTGGGGCACCGACCTCTCGCAGCAGGCGATCGACGCCCTGCGCGCCCAGGTGGCGGCCGACCCGGAGCTGGCCGCCAAGGTCGAGCTGAGCGTCCGCCCCGCGCACGACACCGACGGGCTGCCGGCCGGCTACTTCGACACCGTCGTCCTCAACTCCGTCGCCCAGTACTTCCCGAGCGCCGACTACCTCCGGGACGTACTGACCCGGATCTCGGCGCTGCTCGCCCCGGGCGGACGCGTCTTCGTCGGTGACGTACGCAATCTGCGGCTGCTGCGCACGCTGCGCGCCGCCGTCGAGACCCGGCGCTCGGCGGGCGAGGAGGAGGCGGACAAGAGCGCCCTGCGCGCGGCCGTCGAGCGGTCGGTGCGCTGGGAGGGCGAACTCCTCCTCGACCCCGACTTCTTCGCCGCGCTGGACGGCTTCGACGCCGACATCCGCATCAAGCGGGCCACGCACCACAACGAGCTGAGCCGCTACCGGTACGACGTCGTCCTGCGCCCCGCTAACGCCACGGCCGGCGTTCCGGACGAGCGCGAGGTGCACTGGGCCGCCGTCGGCGGTCTCACCGGCCTGGCAGACCTGCTCGCGCGGCGGCCGCGGCGGCTGCGGGTCACCGGTGTGCCCAACGCCCGTCTCGCCGAGGACCTGGCCGACCTGCGGCGGCTGGAGGGCAGCGGCCAGGAGGCGGCACCCGGCGTCGACCCCGAGGACGTCGACCGCGTGGCCGCCGAGCACGGCTACCAGGTGGCCCTCACCTGGAACGGCGCCGCCGACGACGGCGCGTTCGACGTGCTCCTCGCCCTCGACGGCCCGCTGTCCGGGCCGTACCGCACCACCGGGGCGTACCCGCGCGCCAACCGCCCCGCCCCCTTCCGCGACGTGACCGCCCTGATGCGGAGCCTGCGCGCGCACGCCGCCGAGTGGCTGCCCGACTACATGGTCCCGTCGGCCTTCGTCCCGCTGCACACCCTGCCGGTCACCCCCAGCGGCAAGATCGACGCCAAGGCGCTGCCGGTCCCGGACCGTTCGGCGATGAGTTCCGGCCGCCCTCCGCGCACCGCCCGCGAGAAACTGCTCTGCGGGCTGTACGCCGGGGCGCTCGGGCTCGACTCCGTGACGGCCGAGGACGACTTCCTGGCCCTCGGCGGCGACAGCATCACCGCCATCCAGCTGCTGGTCCGGGCGCGGGAGGCGGGGCTCCGGCTCACCACCCGCGACGTGTTCCGGCACCGCACGGTCGCGGCGCTCGCGAAGGCCGCCGTCGAACGCACCGACGAGCACACCGCCGACCACCCGCTGGTCGACGCCGACGCGGCCGAACTTGCCGAGATCCAGGGCACGCGACCGCTGCCCGTCGCGGAGCTGTTCCCCCTCACCCCGCTCCAGCAGGGCTTCTTCTTCCACGCGCTGAGCGGCGGCCCGGACGGCGACGCCTACGTGGTGCAGCAGGTGCTCGACCTGGCCGGGCCGGTCGACGGCCCCACCCTGCGCCGGGCCGCGCAGCGCCTGCTGGACCGGCACGCGCCGCTGCGGGCCGCCTTCCGCCAGCGCCCGGACGGCACGCCCGTCCAGATCATCACCTGGGACGCCGAGCTGCCGTGGCGGGAGATCGACCTGTCGGCACAGGACGGCGAGGTCCGCGAGGCGCTGGGCGACGCGGTGGCCGAGGACGAGCGTTCCCGGGGCTTCGACCTGGCCGCGCCGCCGCTGCTGCGCTGCGCCCTGATCCGGCTCGGCGCACTGCGCAGCCGGCTCGTCCTGACGTTCCACCACATCGTCGCCGACGGCTGGTCCCTGCCGGTCCTGCACCGCGAACTGATGGCCTGCTACGGCGACGACGCGCCGCCCCTCGCCGACGTCACCCCCTACCGCGCCTTCCTGCGCCGCCTCGCGGAGCAGGACCGTGACGCGGCCGGCGACGCCTGGCGCGCCGCCCTCGCCGGGCTCGACGAGCCCACCCGGCTCGTGGCCGCCCCGGGGACGGGAGCGCCGGTGCGGCCCGCGCACATCCGCGTGGAGCTGCCCGAGTCGACCACAGCGCGCCTCACCGAGCGGGCCCGCGCCCACGGCGTCACCCTCGGCACGGTGGTCCAGGCCGCATGGGGGCTGCTGCTGGGCAGGCTGACGGGCCGGGACGACGTCGTGTTCGGCACCACGGTCTCCGGCCGGGACAGCGAGGTGGACGGCATCGCCGCCATGGTCGGCCTCTTCATCAACACCCTGCCGACCCGCTTCCGCTGGGCGCCGGGCGAGCCGCTCGGGGAGCTGCTGGTCCGTCTCCAGGACGAGCAGGCCCGCCTCCTCGACCACCAGCACCTGGGTCTCGCCGAGATCCAGCGGCTGGCCGGGCACGCGGGCGGGGGCGAACTCTTCGACACCCTCGTGGTGTTCGAGAACTATCCCGCCGAGACCGACCTGCGGGACGCCTCGGGCAGCATCCGGATCACCGGCGACGCGTTCCACGACGCCGTCCACTATCCGCTCGCCCTGGTCGTCAAGCCCGGCCGCCGGCTCGACCTGCGGCTGAAACACCACACGGAACGGCTGGACGCGGACGCCGTGCGCGCGCTCGGTGACCGGCTCGCCCGCATCCTGGAGGCGATCGCCGACGACCCGGCGCGCCCCGCCGCCTCCGTCGAACTGCTGTCGCCCGACGAGGCACTGCGCGCCCATCTGGCGGGCGAGGAGCGTCCCGTCCCGGACACCACCCTGGCCGAGGCGTTCGCGGCGCAGGCCGCCCGCACCCCCGACGCGACCGCCGTCCTGTTCGAGGACGAGATCCTGACGTACGCCGAACTCGACGCCCGCGCCGAGGCGCTGGCGGCCCGGCTGCGTGGTCGCGGAGCGGGCCCGGGCGCGTTCGTCGCGGTCGCGGTCCCGAGGTCGGCGGAGCTGATGGTCGCCCTGATCGGCGTGCTGAAGTCCGGTGCCGCGTATCTGCCGGTCGACCTGGACTACCCGGCCGACCGGGTGGCCCACATGCTCGCCGACTCCGGCGCCACGACGGTGGTCACGCTGTCCGCGTCCGCCGGCCGGCTGCCCCGGCAGGCGCCCTCGGCCGTGCTGCTCGACGCACCCGAGACGGCCGCCGCTCCCGTCGCCGGGCGCACGGCCCGCCCCGGCGACCCCGCCTATCTCATCTACACCTCCGGCTCGACCGGTCTGCCCAAGGGTGTGGTCGTCACCCACCGCGCCATCGTCAACCGGCTCGCCTGGATGCAGGCCGCCTACGGGCTGCGCGCCGACGACCGCGTGCTCCAGAAGACCCCGTCCAGCTTCGACGTGTCCGTCTGGGAGTTCTTCTGGCCGCTCCTCGAAGGCGCCGCCGTGGTCCTCGCCCGGCCCGACGGACACCGCGACCCGTCCTATCTGGCGGCGCTCGTACGCGAGCGGTCCGTCACCACGATGCACTTCGTGCCGTCCATGCTGGAGGCGTTCCTCCAGTCGGAGGACGTCACCGCCGACCCCGACTGGGCGGCGTCCCTGCGCCGCGTGCTGAGCAGCGGCGAGGCGCTGCCGACGGCCGCCGCGAGCCGCTGGCGCGAGCTGACCGGCGTACCGCTGCACAACCTGTACGGCCCGACCGAGGCCGCCGTCGACGTCACCCACCACCCCTACGACGGGGACGCGGGCACGACCGTGCCCATCGGGCGGCCGGTGTGGAACACCGGCATGCGAGTGCTCGACCGGTGCCTGCGGCCCGTGCCCGACGGGGTCCCGGGCGAGCTGTACCTGACGGGCGTGCAGCTGGCGCTCGGCTACCACGCCCGCCCGGCGCCGACCGCCGAACGCTTCACCGCCGACCCCTACGGCCCGCCCGGCAGCCGTATGTACCGCACCGGCGACCTGGTGCTGCGCCGCGCGGACGGCGTGCTCGAGTACCTGGGCCGCACCGACCGGCAGGTAAAGCTGCGCGGCAACCGCATCGAACTCGGCGAGATCGAGGCCGCGCTGGCGCGCCTGGTCGAGGTGGCGCAGGCCGCCGTGACGGTACGGGACGACGCACTCGTCGCCTACGTCGTGCCGAAGCCCGGCACCGCCGTCGACGCCACGGCGCTGCGCGGCGCCCTGTCCGGCTCCCTCCCCGCCCCGATGGTCCCCGGCGCCTACGTCCTCCTCGACGCGCTGCCGCTGACCCCCAGCGGCAAGCTGGACCGGGCCGCCCTGCCCGCCCCGCGGGCCGTACGGGCCGTGGCCCGCGCGGCCCGCGATCCGCGCGAGCAACTCCTCACGGAGATCTTCGCGGCCGTGCTGAAACTCCCCGACGCCGGCGCGGACGACGACTTCTTCCTGCTCGGCGGCGACAGCATCACCTCCATCGCCGTCTCCAGCCGCGCCCGCCGCGCGGGTCTCGCGATCGGCCCGCGCGACGTCTTCGAGCACCGCACCCCGGCCGCCCTCGCCGCGGCGGCCACGGTGGACCAGCGCGCCGAACCCGCCGAGGCGGCCCCCGCGTTCGTCCTCACCGAGGAGGAACGCGCCCGCGTCGAGCGGCTCGCCCCCGGCCGCGTCGAGGACGTGTGGCCGCTCGCGCCGCTCCAGGAAGGCCTGTTCTTCCACTCCACCTACGACGACGGCGTCCTCGACGTCTACACCGTCCACGAGTCCTTCGACTTCGCCGAACGGGTCGACACCGCCCGGCTGGTGGCCGCCACCCGCACCCTGCTCGACCGCAACCCCAGCCTGCGCGCCGGCTTCACCGGCGAAGGCCTGCCCCAGCCGGTGCAGTTCATCGTGCGGGACGCGCAGATACCGCTCACCGAGGTCGACCTGTCCGGGCTGGCGACGGCCGAACAGGACGCCCGGATGCGGGCGTTGATGGACGAGGAGCGCTCCCGGCGCTTCGACCTGACCAGCCCGCTGCTGTTCCGCATGCTGCTCGTGCGGCTCGGGGACGGCCGCGGCGACCGCCTGGTGATCGGACGCCACCTGATCCTGTGGGACGGCTGGTCGGCCTGGCTGTTCCTGGACCAGCTCTTCGCCCTCTACGAGAACGCGGGAGACCCCGAGGGACTCGACAGGCCCGGCTCCTACCGCGACTACCTGACCTGGCTCGAGCGCCAGGACGACACGGAGGCCACCCGCGCCTGGCGGACCGCCCTGGCCGGGTTCGAGGAGCCCACGCTGCTGGCCCCCACGGTCTCCGACCGGGGCCTGGAGCCGGTGATCCCCGAGCAGCTCGACGCCGTCCTCGCCCCCGAGGTGGCGGACCGGCTGCGCGACACCGCCCGCCGCCACGGCCTCACCCTGAACACGGTCCTCAACGCGGCCTGGGGCCTCGCCCTGGCGGCCGTCACGGGCCGGACGGACGTCGCGTTCGGCACGACCGTCGCCGGACGTCCCAGCGAGGTCCCGGACGTCGAGAACGTCATCGGCATGTTCCTCAACACCGTGCCGGCCCGCCTCGCCTTCGACCCGCGCGAGCCGGTCCTCGACCTGCTGCGCCGCGTCCAGGGCGAGCGCCTCGCGCTGATGCCGTTCGAGTACCTGGGCCTCGGCGTCCTCCAGGCCGAGACAGGCCACCGGCGCCTGTTCGACACGCTGTTCGTGCTGCGCAACGCCGACACCGACGAGCGGCTCGCCGAGTTGCGCGACCGGCACGGGGCGACGGCCGTCGCCAACGTGGACGCCACCCACTACCCGGCCAACCTGGTCGTCACCCCGGGCGAGCGGGTCCGGGTCACCCTCGCCTACCGTCCGTACCTGCTGGACGACGTCTACGCGCGCGGCCTGCTGGACCGGTTCGTGCTCCTGGTCGGCCGACTGGTCGCCGACCCGTCCGCCGCCGTCGGCTCGCTGGACCCGCTGCTGCCCGCCGAGGCCGCCACGCTGGCCCGTGAGGAGAGCGCGAACCGGCAGCCGGTGCCGCACGAGACGGTCGCGGACATGCTGGCCGCCCAGGCCGCCCGCACCCCGGACGCGACGGCCCTCGTCTTCGGCGCCCAGACCGTCACGTACGCCGAACTCGAAGCCCGCTGCAACCGGATGGCACGGCTGCTCCTGGCGCGCGGCGCGGGCCCCGAGAAGGTCGTCGCGCTGGGCCTGCCGCGGTCGATCGACATGGTGGTGGCGCTGTTCGCGGTGCTGCGCACCGGGGCCGCGTACCTGCCGCTGGAGCTCGACCACCCGGCGGAGCGGCTGTCGCTGATGCTGGCCGACGCCCGCCCGCTGCTCCTGCTGTCGACGGAAGCGGTGTCACGGACCCTGACGGGTGACACCCCGCGCGTCCTGCTCGACGCCCCGGACGTGGCGAGCGAGCTCGCGGGTCTGCCCGCCGACGCCGTGGAGGTCACCTTCAGCCTCGACCACCCCGCGTACGTCATCTACACGTCCGGTTCCACCGGCCGCCCCAAGGGCGTGGTCACGCCGTACGTCGGCCTGACGAACATGCAGCTCAACCACCAGAAGGAGATCTTCGCCCCGGCGATCGCCTCGGCGGGCGGGCGGCGGCTGCGCATCGCGCACACCGTGTCGTTCGCGTTCGACATGTCCTGGGAGGAACTGCTGTGGCTGGTCGAGGGCCACGAGGTGCACGTCTGCGACGAGGAACTGCGCCGTGACGCCACCGCGCTGGTGGCGTACTGCGAGGAGCACCGCGTCGACGTGGTGAACGTGACGCCCACCTACGCCCATCTCCTCATCGAGGAGGGCCTGCTGGAGGGGCACCGGCCGCCGCTCGTGCTGCTCGGCGGCGAGGCGGTCACCGAGACGGTGTGGAACACCTTGCGGGACACGGAGGGCACGTACGGCTACAACCTGTACGGGCCCACCGAGTACACGATCAACACCCTCGGCGGCGGCACCCACGACAGCGCCACCCCCACCGTGGGCCGCCCGATCCGCGCCACCCGCGCCCGCGTCCTGGACGCCTGGCTGCGGCCGGTGCCGGACGGGGTCGCGGGCGAGCTGTACATCGCAGGCGTGGGCCTGGCCCGCGGTTACCTCGACCGGCCGGGCCTGACGGCCGAGCGGTTCGTGGCCGACCCCTACGGGCGGCCGGGCGAGCGGATGTACCGCACCGGTGACCTGGTGCGGCGCGGCCCGGACGGCAACCTCGACTTCCTCGGCCGTACCGACGACCAGGTCAAGATCCGCGGGCACCGGGTGGAGCTCGGCGAGATCGAGACGGTGCTCGTCCAGCACCCCGAGGTGTCCCAGGCGGCCGTCGTCGCCCGCGACGACACCAATGCCCCCGGTACCAAGCGGCTGGTGGGCTACGTCGTCCCGGCGGACCCCGACGCCGAGGCGCTGCGCACGGCCGAGCGGGACCAGATCGGCGAGTGGCGGGAGATCTACTCCGCCGAGTACAGCGAGATCGGCACGGCCGTCTTCACCGAGGACTTCGCGGGCTGGGACAGCTCCTACGACGGCGCGCCCATCCCCGTGGAGCACATGCGTGAGTGGCGCGAGGCCACCGTGGAGCGCATCCGCGAGCTGCGGCCGCGGCGGATCCTGGAGATCGGCGTCGGCTCCGGTCTGCTGCTGTCTAGGCTCGCCCCGGACGCCGAGGCCTACTGGGCGACGGACTTCGCGGAGCCCGTGATCCGCAAGATCGGCGAGGACCTGAAGGCCGACCCCGAGCTGGCGCGGAAGGTCGAACTGCGCTGCCGACCGGCCGAGGTGACCGAGGGCCTGCCGACCGGGTTCTTCGACACGGTCGTCATCAACTCCGTCGTGCAGTACTTCCCGAGCCTCAACCACCTGCACAAGGTGATCCGGGGCGCCCTGAAGCTGCTCGCACCGGGCGGCGCCCTGTTCCTCGGTGACGTGCGCGACCTGCGGCAGGCGCGGGTGTTCCAGACGGGCATCCAGCTCGCCCGGGCGGGCGCGGACACCGACCCCGACTCGCTGCGCCGGGCCGTGGACCGCGGCCTCGCGCTGGAGAAGGAACTCCTCGTCGACCCCGACTGGTTCAGCACCCTCGGCGTCGGCGTCGAACTGCGCACCAAGGCCGGACGGCACCACAACGAACTGACCCGGTACCGCTACGACGTGGTGCTGTACGAGGGCGAGGGCGCCCTGCGGGTCGACGACGCCCCCGTCCTGGACTGGGCCGGCACCGGCGACCTCGCCGCCCGCCTGGACGGCGTGGACCTGCTCCGGGTCCGCCGCGTACCCGACGCCCGTACGGCGGACGACCTCGCGGCGACGCGGGCGATGGACGCCGGCCGGCCCGTCCCCGCCCCGGCGGGCGAGGAGCCCGAGCGACTGCGGTGGCTGGGGGAGTCGCGCGGCTACCGGGTCCTGACCACCTGGTCGGACGAACCGGGCCACTTCGACGCCGTGTTCGTGCGCGGCCCGCAGCCCCGGCGCACCTCGGGCCTGCACCGCCCCCGCCACGACCGGGGCACCGCCCCCTACGCCAACACCCCCACCGCCACCCGCGGCAACGGCGCGCTCGTCCGCCGGCTGCGCGAGGACCTGGGGCAGCGGCTGCCCGGCTACATGGTCCCGGCCGCCTTCGTGGTCCTGCCGCGGCTGCCGATGAACGACAACGGCAAGCTCGACGTGCGGGCACTGCCGGACGCCGAGCCGGCGGTGGCCCTGTCGGAGGGCCGCGGGCCGCGCACGCCCGTCGAGGAGGTGCTGTGCCGTCTGTTCGCCGAGGTGCTGGGCCTGGCGCGCACCGGCGCGGAGGACGACTTCTTCGACCTGGGCGGCCATTCGCTGCTGGCCACCCGGCTGATCAGCCGGGCCCGCACCGAGCTGGGAGCGGAGCTGGCGATCCGGGACCTGTTCGAGGCCCCGACCCCCGAGGCGCTGGCCCTGCGCGCGCAGGCGGGACGGCCCGCCCGGCCGGTGCTGGAACCCGTACCCCCGGCCGAACGTCCCGCACGGGTGGCGCTGTCGGCGGCCCAGCGGCGGCTGTGGCTGGTGGAGCGGATCACCGGCGGCGGCGTGGCCTACAACTTCCCGCTGGTCGTCCGGGTGCGCGGAGCACTCGACATCGACGCCCTGCGGGCCGCGCTGCGCGACGTGACGGGCCGTCACGAGGCGCTGCGCACGAGGTTCGTGGCGGAGGACGGCGAGCCGTACCAGGGGGTCGTGCCGCCCGGCGCGGTCGAGCCCGACGTCCAGGTGACCGACTGCGCCGAGGAGGAACTCGCCGCGCGGATCGAGGCGGCCCAGCGCCGCCCCTTCGACCTGGCCGGCGAACTCCCCGTCCGGGCCGAGGTCATGCGGCTCGCAGCCGAGGACCACGTGGTGGCGGTGGTGCTGCACCACATCACCACCGACGAGTGGTCGGACCGGCCGTTCCTGGCCGACCTGAACCGCGCCTACGCGGCCCGTGCCGCCGGCGAGCGGCCCGACCTGGCACCCCTGCCGGTGCAGTACGCCGACTACACGCTGTGGCAGGAGCGCCTGCTCGCCGAGGTCGGCGAGGAACAGCTCACCTACTGGACGCGTACCCTGCGCGATCTGCCCGAGGAGATCCCGCTGCCGCTGGACCGCCCCGGCGCGGCCCGGACCACCGGCCGGGGCGCCGTCGTGCGCCTGGACCTGCCGGACGCCACGGCGGCCGCGCTGCGGGAGCTGGCCGCCGGCCATCAGGTCAGCATGTTCATGCTGTTCCAGGCGGCGACGGCGGCCCTGCTGCACCGGCTCGGCGCCGGGGACGACATCCCGCTCGGCGCGCCGATCGCTGGGCGCACCGACAGCGCGCTGGACGACCTGGTCGGCTTCTTCGTCAACACGCTCGTCCTGCGCACCGACCTGACCGGCGACCCGACCTTCACCGAACTCCTCGGCCGGGTACGGGAAGCCGCGCTGGCCGCCTTCGAGCATCAGGACGTGCCGTTCGACCGAGTGGTCGAGGCCGTCAACCCGGCGCGCGTCGCCGACCGAAACCCGCTGTTCCAGGTGATGCTCGGCTACCACCACCGGCCCGACGGCGACCCCGACCTGTTCGGGCTGCCCACCGAGTGGTTCGACATGGACACCGGCATGGCCAAGTTCGACCTGGACTTCACGTTCGTCGACCACGGCGCCGGACGCGACATGGCGCTGCTGCTGGAGTACGCCACCGACCTCACCGACGCGGACACGGCCGCCCGGCTCGTCGAGCGGCTGGTGAGTCTGCTGGAGCAGGTCGCACGGGATCCCGCCCGGCCGGTGGGCGCACTGACCGTCCTGACGGCCGAGGAGGAGTCGGCCGCCACCACCGTGTGGAACGACACCGCCAGGCCGCTGGAGACCCGCTCGGTCCCGGAGATCCTGGACGAGCTGGTCCGGGTTCGGCCCGACGCCCCGGCGCTGGTCGCCGGGGACGAACGGCTCAGCTTCCGGGAGCTGGCGGAGCGGGTGGACGCGGTGGCCCGGCTGCTGCTGCGCCGGGGCGCGAGCCCCGAGACGGTCGTCGGGCTGGCCCTGCCCCGGCATCTGATGGTCCCGGCCCTGCTCGGCGTACTGAAGTCGGGGGCCGCCTACCTCCCGCTGGACCCCGAGTACCCCGCCGACCGGCTGGAGTTCATGCTGCGGGACACCGCGTCCCTGTGCGTCCTCACCACGGCCGCGCTCGCGCCGAGACTGCCGCACGACTGCGTGCCGGTGCTGCTCGACGAGGCCGGCCTCGGCACGGACGGCGAGACCCCGGCCCCCGTGGCTCCCGCCCCGTCTAACGCCGCGTACGTCATCTTCACCTCTGGCTCCACCGGCCGGCCCAAGGGCGTCGTCGGCACCCACCGCGGCCTGAGCAACCTCTTCGCCGTACAGCGCGACGACGTCGTCATCCCCGCCGAGCGGGCGGCGGGCCGCACGGGCCTGCGGGCCGCGCACGCCGCGTCGTTCAGCTTCGACGGCAGCTGGGAGCCGCTGATCTGGCTGCTCGCCGGCCATGAGCTGCACGTGACCGACGAGGCCACCATGGCCGACCCGGCCGCACTGCTGGCGTACCTGGAACGGGAGCGGATCGACTACCTCGACGTCACCCCGACCTACATGCGCGAGCTGGTCCACCACGGCTTCCTCGCCCCCGGCGGCCACGTCCCCGGCGTGATCACGGTCGGTGGTGAGGCGATCCCCACGGCACTGTGGGAGCGGCTGTGCGCGCTGTCGGACGTGGCGGTCCACGACCTGTACGGACCCACCGAGTGCGCGGTCGACTCCTACGGCCGGCACCGCGACGCGTCCGGCCCCTGGGCGGCCCCGGTCGGCAACATCCGCGCCCACGTCCTCGACCACGCGCTGCTGCCCGTCCCCGTGGGCGTCACGGGCGAGCTGTACCTCGCCGGCGAAGGGCTGGCCCGCGGCTATCTGAACCGGCCCGGCATGACCGCGGAGCGGTTCACCGCCGACCCCTTCGGGACGCCTGGCAGCCGCATGTACCGCACCGGCGACCTCGCCCGACGCCGCCGGGACGGCACGCTGGAGCTGCTGGGGCGCGCCGACAGCCAGGTCAAGCTGCGCGGCTTCCGCATCGAACCCGGCGAGATCGAGGCGCTGCTCGCCGGGCACCCCGACGTGGCGACCGCCGCCGTCGTCGTGCGCGAGGACACCCCGGGCGTGCGCAGGCTGGTGGCCTACGTCCTCGCGGCCGGGGACCGCGAGCCCGACCTCACGGAACTGCGCGGCCACGCCGCCGCCACGCTGCCCGCGCACATGGTCCCGGCGGCCTTCGTCGCCGTCGCCGCGCTGCCGCGCACGGTCTCCGGCAAGCTCGACGAGAAGGCGCTGCCCGCGCCGGACCTCGCCGCGCTCAGCTCGGGACGCAGGCCCCGCACACCCCGCGAGGACCTGCTGTGCGAGGTGTTCGCCGCGGTGCTCGACGTCCCCGAGGTCGGCATCGACGACGACTTCTTCGCCCTGGGCGGCCACTCGCTGCTCGCCATGCGGCTGACCGCCCGGATCCGGGCCGCGCTCGGCACCGAGGTGTCCCTGCGGACGGTCTTCGACGCACCCACCGTGGCCCGGCTCGCGGAACGCGTCACGGACGAACAGGACACCGCCCGTCCCGCCCTGACGGTCCGGCCGCGTCCCGAACGCCTGCCGCTCTCCTCCGCCCAGCAGCGGCTGTGGGTGCTGTACCAGGTGGAGGGCCCCTCCGCGACGTACAACATCCCCGCGGCCTGGCGGCTGACCGGTGCGCTGGACGTCGAGGCACTGCGCGCCGCGGTGCACGACCTGGTGGTACGGCACGAGACGCTGCGCACGGTCTTCCCCGACGAGGAGGGCCGGCCCTACCAGCGGGTGCTGGACGCCGCCGACGTCCGCATCCCCTTCGAGGTGGAGGACACGGACGCCGACCGGCTGCCCGGGCGGCTGGAGCGGGCCGGGGCGTACGGCTTCCGGCTGGAGAGCGAACCACCGCTGCGCGTCCATGTGTTCCGCACCGGCGAGGAGGAGTGGATGCTACTGCTCCTGCTGCACCACATCGCCGGAGACGAGTGGTCCGAGGCCCCGCTCAACCGGGACCTGTCGCTCGCCTACGCGGCCCGGACGGCCGGGCGGGCCCCCGGCTGGGAGCCGCTGCCCGTCCAGTACGCCGACTACACGCTGTGGCAGCGTGACGTCCTCGGCGACGAGAAGGACCCGCTCAGCCTGGCCGCGCGCCAGATCGCCCACTGGCGCCAGGCGCTGGCCGGGCTGCCCGAGGAGCTGGCGCTGCCCGTCGACCGGCCCCGCCCACTGGAGGCGAGCTACCGGGGTGGCTCCGCCGACCTGTCGCTGGACGCGGACTTGGCGGCGCGACTCCACCGGTTGGCGCGCGACAACGGCGTCAGCGTGTTCATGGTGCTGCAGGCGGCCGTGGCCACCCTGCTCACCAGGCTGGGAGCGGGCCACGACATCCCGATCGGCAGCCCCATCTCCGGCCGCACCGACGCGGCCCTGGAGGACCTGGTCGGGTTCTTCCTCAACACCATGGTGCTGCGCACCGACACCTCCGGGGACCCCTCCTTCCGGGACCTGCTCGCCCGGGTACGGGAGGCCGACCTCGCCGCGTTCGACCACCAGGACGTCCCCTTCGAGCGGCTGGTGGAGGTGCTCAACCCCACCCGGTCCCTGGCCCGGCACCCGCTGTTCCAGGTGATGGTGGTGTACCTCGCGTCCGGCGGGGACGACGCCGGGCTGCCCGGACTGCGGGCCCACCGGGACGAAGTGGCGCAGACCACGGCGAAGTTCGACCTCTCCTTCGACTTCGTGGAGCGCTCCGACGGCCGTGGCGTCGACGGCGTGCTGGAGTACAGCGCCGAACTGTTCGACCATCCGACCGCGCAGTCCTTCGCTGACCGCCTCCGGCGCGTCCTGCGGGCCGTCACCGCGGACCCGGACGTCTCGCTCGGGCGCATCGGCATCCTCGACGCCGGGGAGGAGACGCGGCTGCGCGGCGGCTGGCACGGCCGCCCCCTCGGCGCCGCGCCGGCCACCGTGCCCGCGCTGTTCGAGGAAACGGTCCGCCGGTGCCCGGACCTGCCCGCCGCCGCCTCGGACGGCGTCGAGTACAGCTTCACCGAGCTCAACACGGAGGCCAACCGGCTGGCCCGCGTCCTGGTCCGGCACGGCGCGGGTCCCGAGCGGTACGTCGCCCTCGCGCTGCCGCGCACCGCGCACTTCCTGGCGGCCGTGCTCGCCGTGCACAAGGCGGGGGCGGCGTATCTGCCGCTCGACCCGGACGCGCCCGGGGACCGCACGGCCGACGTCCTCGCCGACGCCCGCCCGGTACTGACGCTCACCACCCGCGCCCTGGCCGCCACCCTGCCGCCCGGCACCGAGCCCCTAGTCCTGGACGAGCCCGGCACGGCCGAGCGGATCGCGGCACAGGACGCGGGCGACCTCACGGACGCCGACCGGACCGCCCCGCTGAGACCCCGGCACCCGGCGTACGTCATCTACACCTCCGGCTCCACCGGCCGCCCGAAGGGAGTCGTGGTCACCCACGAGAGTCTCGGCCACCTCTTCCACAGCCACCGCGAGACGCTGTACCGGCCGGCCGTCGAGGCCACCGGGCGGCGGCACCTGCGGGCGGGCCACGCCTGGTCCTTCTTCTTCGACGCCTCCTGGCAGCCCCAGCTGTGGCTGCTCGACGGGCACTGCGTGCACGTGGTGTCCGAAGAGGCGCGGCGCGACCCCGAACTGCTGGCGGCGGCCGTCGCCGCGCACCGCTTCGACTTCCTGGAGGTCACTCCGTCGTTCTTCGCGCAGATGGCCGACAGCGGTCTACTGAACGGGGACGACTGCCCCCTCGCGGTCGTCGGCGTGGGCGGCGAGGCCGTACCGGGGGCGCTGTGGCAGCGGCTCGCCGCGCTGCGCGGCACCGAGGCGTTCAACCTGTACGGGCCGACGGAGTCCACCGTGGACGCCCTGGTGGCGCGGGTCCGTGACAGCGAACGACCCCTCGTGGGACGGCCGGTGGCCGGCACCCGCGCCTACGTCCTGGACGGGCTGCTCCAGCCGGTGCCGCCCGGAGTCACGGGCGAGCTGTACCTGGCGGGCGGCGGCCTCGCCCGGGGCTACCTGGACGCGCCGGGGCTCACGGCCGAGCGGTTCGTGGCCGATCCCTTCGGCGAGCCGGGCGGGCGGCTGTACCGCACCGGCGACCTGGCCCGCTGGACCCCCGACGGGCGCCTCGACTACCTCGGCCGCGCCGACGACCAGGTCAAGATCCGCGGCTTCCGCATCGAACCGGCCGAGATCGAGTCCACGCTCACCGCACACCCCGCCGTCGGCCAGGCGCTGGTGACGGTACGGCAGGAAGGCCCGCGCAAGCTCCTGGTGGCCTATGTGATCCCGGCCCCGGGCACCGCCCCGGACCCGGGGGCACTGCGCGGTCATGTCGCCGCCCGGCTCCCGG